>NZ_JBNBPL010000030.1:0-66496 GCF_059412425.1 Pantoea sp. CFCC18177 | reverse complement strand
GTACGACCACACAAATTCAACGGCGGACTGTCGCCGGCTGAAAAAGAGAGGCAAACGCAGAAAAACCTCTGGCGGTGTCCGAAATGATTAGACCACTACAAGTGCAGAAGTTGGAAGCCGCGGTAATCGTAGCCAGGCAACGTGAAGACCAGGCCGCCGAACTCGAACGCCTCCGTAAAGAAGCGGAAGAGAAAGCCCGCCGCGATCACGAAGAGAAGCTGAAGCAGGAAGCCGCTGAAGCTGCCCGCCGTGAAGCAGAACAGAAAGCACAGGTTGAACGTGAAGCTGCCGAACGTCGCGAAGCAGATTTGAAGGCCAAAGCAGAACAGGCAGAACGTGAACGTATCGCCGCACAGGAACGTGCAGAGCGCGAAGCCAGGGAAGCGCAGGAGCGCACCGCACGACTGGCGCAGGAAGCGCGTGAGCAGGCTGAACGCGATAAGCAGGCAGCCATCGCCGAAGAGCAGCGCAAAGCCAAAGCGGCGGAGGATGCCCGCCTGGCTGAAGAGAAACGCATCGCCGACGAAGCCGCCAAGCGAGCAGCAAACGAAGCACACCGCAAAGCAGTCGGCACCGCCGTAGTTAACGCGCTGATCGCTAACGCTGGCCTGTCACGCGAAGCAGCTATCGCCACTCTGGTAGCGCTGAAAGACGGCCTGATTCCTCACACCACCATCAATTACTGATCACCCAATCTAACTAACACCAGGAGTTACCCATGCAATTTGCAACTGCTGGGGCTGCCCACATGGGTAGCTCCCCTATTACCACGCCTGTATCAAACCAGTTCGCATTCAAACTGACCGGGGCTGACGTTATGCACTGGCAGCCTAAAAGCCGCTTACAGCAACTTTGGGAGCGTCTGGTGGAAGTCATCACGCAGGACGGCAACCCATGAAATCAGAACAAAAAGCCGAGCAGTACCAGAAACAACAGGAAACTTGGGACCGACAGCGCGCCGAGCTGCTGAAACGCTCCAACGGCTTCACCTTCATCAACGCGTTTTTGCAGCGCCTGATCATGGGGGAACGCAAATGAAATTCCGCCTGCACACGAAAGACGGCAAAGAGGTTCAGGCCATTGCCAACAGCCTGCCAGATGACGAACTGCAGATCATCGCGGCGCGGGTTGACGACATCATGAGTAAGCGCGGCATGAGCCCTATTGTGGCGCCAGCCTGCGCATCGATGCTTCGCCACTTCGACCATGAAACCATGGGCATGTTTGACATGGATGATGAGCTGGAAATGGCAGCTGATGCATTCATGCGAGACATGATGATCACCGCCGCGAAGCGCGAGCGGGCAATTGAAATCTGGAAGCACAAACACAGTTACGACGAGGTGGCCTAATGTCAGGTGAATTAACCATCACCGCCAGTGTTCTGGCAGAAAAAGGTATTGATGTGGCGACGTGGAGCGCCCTCAAAAACAGTATTTACCCAGGCGCTAAGGAAGAGTCAGTAATGATGGCACTGGATTATTGCCGAGCGCGCCAACTCGATCCTCTCTTGAAGCCTGTTCACCTTGTACCGATGAGCGTTAAAGACCAAAAAAGCGGTAAGAACGAATGGCGTGATGTTGTCATGCCTGGCATCGGGCTATATCGCATTCAGGCTGACCGTTCAGGCGATTACGCTGGCGCTCATGAGCCAGAGTTTGGGCCAGATGTCACCCAGACGCTCAATGGTGTTGAGGTCACGTTCCCGCAATGGTGCAAGTACACCGTATGTAAACGAATGCCAAGCGGTGAGATCGTCGAGTTCAGCGCAAAGGAATATTGGACAGAGAACTACGCCACTGCAGGCCGCGACACCTCCGCACCGAATGCTATGTGGAAAAAGCGACCATATGGACAGTTATCAAAATGCGCCGAAGCGCAGGCACTGCGTAAGGCTTGGCCTGAGATTGGTCAGCAGCCAACAGCTGAAGAGATGGAAGGCAAGACACTGGATGTCAACGACGTGCGCGAAGTTACCTCACAGCGTGTACTGGAATCACAGGCGTTAATGGCTAGTAGTGCAACGCTTCAGGCAATCAGCGACCTTCTGATGAAACTCGATAAAGATTGGGATGATGATTTCCTGCCTCTCTGTCGTTCCATCTTCAAGCGTGAAATTTACGAAGCCAACCAACTAACCGAAGAGGAAGCGCAGAAAGGATTTAACTTCCTCACTAAGCGCGCACCGGAGGCGGCATGACACCCGAAATTATCCTTGAGCGCACAGGGATTGATGTGCGAAATGTCGAACAAGGCGGAGAAGACTGGATGCGTCTTCGCCTTGGGGTGATCACCGCCTCTGAAGTTTCAAACGTGATCGCCAAACCACGAAGTGGCACCGCATGGACTGAGATGAAGAAATCGTACTTCCACACATTGATCGCCGAAGTTTGTACCGGCGTATCACCGGAGGTAAATGCAAAATCTCTGGCGTGGGGCAAGCAGCACGAAATGGACGCGAGAACGCTGTTTGAATTCACTTCAGGTGTTCAAGTTTCAGAAGCACCGATCATTTACAGGGATAGTTCGCTGCGCACCGCATGTTCACCAGACGGGCTATGCAGTAATGAGTTCGGCCTTGAGCTTAAGTGCCCTTTCACCTCCCGAGACTTCGTTAAATTCCGCCTTGGTGGTTTCGATGCCATTAAGTCTGCATACATGGCGCAGGTGCAATACAGCATGTGGGTAACGGGTAAAAACGCGTGGTTCTTTGCTAATTACGACCCTCGAATGAAGCGCGAAGGCATTCACCACGTCGTTGTAGAACGTGATGAAAAGTACATGGCTGATTTTGATGAGCAGGTGCCAGATTTCATCGAAAAAATGGATTTGGCACTCGCTGAAATTGATTTCGCATTCGGCGATCAGTGGAGATAGCTAAGGAGAATCAACATGCGTGAACGTGGAATTATTTTTAACGACGAAATGGTTCGTGCAGTTCTGGAAGGCAGGAAGACGCAGACGCGCCGGGTTATGAAGGTGCAGCCTGAAGTTATCCCGGAAGAAGCTGAGTGTGGCAATCCGGGTTTATGGATTCCGTTTAATGAAGGCAAAACGATGGTGCGAAATGAGGACATGTACATTGCCTGCCCGTTCGGTTTGAACGGTGATCGCCTGTGGGTGCGTGAAACAGCTCGTTGTGAATGGCAGCGCTCCGACTTCAAAAAACCCACCCATGAGACAGGTGTGATTTATCGCGCTGACGGGAAATCCCAATCATTCCGCGCATCAGAGCAGCACAAAATGTTCCCACGGCGAGATCGGACCACCAGCGGCGAACTTGCATGGCACCCATCCATCCACATGCCGCGCTGGGCTTCCCGCATAACACTGGAGATTATCGGCGTTCGTGTGGAGCGCTTGCAGGATATCAGTGAGGCTGACGCGATTGCTGAGGGTGGTACGCCTTACTTCAACATCGATTGGTTTTCAGGTCTATGGGCAGCTATCTATGGCGTTGAAAGCTGGCAGGCTAACCCTTGGGTGTGGGTGATCGATTTTAAGCGCGTGGAGGATGAGTGATGAGTAAGTATCGCAAAGGAATAGCATATCTGCGAGCTATCAAGCCCACCGACAAAGCCAATGACTTCCGCACAGCGTTGCGTATGGCAACTTTAACCGACAAAAGCGTGTGGAAGCACCCGGAGCACATTAAACCGGTAGTGCTGGTCCAGCATGGCGTTAAGGGCGTAGCTGCCGTCTTCATGAATGAGGACGAAGCGATGCGCAGCATGATGGTGCGAGGAAAACCCCGTCGTAACTCCCGTCATAACCGCAATCGCGGTCTGCGAGCCACGAAAGCAGATTACCGCAAAGCGTGGCGAAAACTCCGTTTCAATGATGCGAGGTCAACCAATGAACAGTAACCAGATGATTAGCGATGAGCGCTTGGAGCAGTTCGCACACGATAAGCGCATGTGCAATGTCACTGCAGAAATAGTCTCAATGGCTATGGAACTGTTGGCTCTGCGTAAGTCGTTAACGCAGCCTATTGTGTGGATTCATCAAACCACTGGCGCAAAGCTAAATAACTCAGCGATGTGTGACGTGAGAAAGCAATCAGGCGTGTGGATACCACTGGTTAGAGAGCCAAATCAACGCTTATTGAAATGCAGTACATCCACCAGCGATGAACGTGTAAGCCAGCGTTGCAAGTTGCCTGAGGGGTTTGTTGCGGTACCGC
Organism: Pantoea sp. CFCC18177; assembly: GCF_059412425.1. Classification (NCBI taxonomy): domain Bacteria; kingdom Pseudomonadati; phylum Pseudomonadota; class Gammaproteobacteria; order Enterobacterales; family Erwiniaceae; genus Pantoea; species Pantoea sp. CFCC18177. The sequence continues at coordinate 62,313 of NZ_JBNBPL010000030.1, read as the reverse complement.
GACAACTGACAGCAGAGAACGGCACTAAGCATGCTCTCTCTGGTGAGTTTTTTGTAGCTCACACAGTCGCTTGCCCGGAGTGTGTAGGAGGAGGATGTGAAGGTTGCGGTAATAAAGGCCAGTGGGAAGAGACCATCATGATCGACTGGCCGACCATTAAAGAAATATGGCGTAGAGGTATCGACCACTTCGAAAATTACGTAGTGGAGGGTGAGTAATGTTTGAATACGTCAACCAGCATTACGGCGTGAATGCCTGCGTTGGCCGCCGGGTAGTGGCATATGGTAAGCCGGGTGTCATCGTAGAAGACTTTGGGCACCACATCGGCATCTTACTTGATGATCAGCCGCTGGCTGAGCCGGGCCGCTATCACCCGATTGATGGCATTACCTATGGCGAAGTCGTGGAATACAGCCCGCCGAAACTACCAGCCAGAAAGCAGCGTTCGAAGCAGAATTACCGCGACTTCATTCGCGCTGATTACGGTCACGACTTCTGTGATTGGTTGTGCATCAACATGCCTCGAGTGGATTCAGACGGCAGGGGCAATTACCGCATGTCTCGCCGGGATCATTTCGGGATAAGAATTCAGGGTGAATGGTGCAAAACTAAAGGGGAAGCTAAAGCCAGTTACAAGGCAGCGCTGAAGCGCAGCAAGGAGAGAGCATGCTAATCGGCTTCGTCCTCATCCTCTCCTCAGCCACCAATGCAATGCCCGTCAGTGAACGCATCTATCACGACAAAGCCGCGTGTGAGCAGATCAAATCGCTCATACTCGAGCGACGCCCCACGGCGCAACTTATCTGCTCCCCTGTTTACCGATAGTGGCGATATACTCCTACCAGGGGGAATCGCCATGTCTGAATTCGATGAACTGTCTGATAAGTTTTACGACGAAGCATGCAGAATCGTCGGAGAGTGCTGCTTTGCGCTTGCCAATAATGGCGCTGAAACTGACCGGGCCCAGCTCGTTCATCAGCTAAAGCGTTTGCACTGGCAGATCATGGAACAAACAAACGAATCCCACCTTGGTATATTGCTCGCCATAGAGCAGCTATCTAAGGAGTAGTCATGCCCCATAATCTGGCGGAACGCAGCAGAGAAGAACGCGACAAGATAAACGTGGATCTCGCCGCTTCTGGCGCTGCTTACAAAGAGCGCATGAACCTGCCGGTAATCGCCATGGAAGTGGAGATGCAGCAGCCTGAAGCGTTGCGCGAATACTTCAAAGAGCGCCTGCAGCATTACAGGAATGTCGCGTTGCAGTTCCCGCGCGGCAGTGACCCGGTTTATCAGAAGGAGGAAGGGAAGTGAAAGTTAAGGTAGCAGAAAGACACAATGTTATCAAGAATTCCAGAGCCTCAGCCTGGACGGAGGCAACTTCGTTGATTTTTACTATACCGGCCGTGATGGTGCGGGATATTTATTCTCAACAAGGCCATAAAAATCAAATTAACCAAACCTGCTCCGGCAGGTTTTTTTACGCCCAAATTTCGGAGATACCCATGGCAGCCAAGCGCAGTCTCAACATCAAACTCGGCGAAAAATACACGATTGAGGGCGGTTTAAACGACTTCATTCTCTATGTCACCAACATCGTCCAGCATGGCAAAACTGCCGGTCAGGAAACAAAACAACGCATCGGTTACTTCTCGAAAATAGAGCACCTGATCCGCGCAGTGATTAATCACGAAATCCGCACCGGGGAAGCACAAACGCTTCAGGAGATTCAGCAGCAGATCACCGCCATATCTTTGTGGTGCGAAAAGGCATTCGAAAATGTCACTGAAGCAGGTAATTAGAGGCGACAAAGAGCCCGCCCACCTCGTCGCCGCCAACAAAGCACTGGATGCACACCAAGCCAGGTATGGCGAGGGCAATAAGCACCACCCCATCAGATATTCCATCGCCTACCGCGGCAAACACTATCAGATCGAAGTCATCACCCGGCGTACCACCATGGCAGCGACGGTGATTACCGGTGCCCGCAGCCTCAGCCGATTATCGGAGTTCGCATGACCAATCCATATGTTGCGGCGCTGGAAGCGCTGCGCGCCCAGCCTACCCACAAGCTTAAGCAGGTCGGCGACCAGTGGCGCACCCCTGATCAAATATGGTGGGGCATCAATTCGCTGTACGGCCCTTTCGTTCTCGACCTGTTTGCCGATCGCGAGAACAACAAATGCGAGGCGTATTACACCGCCGAAGATAATGCGCTGACGCAGGACTGGTCAGCACGCCTGGCGGAACTGAACGGCGCCGCATATGCAAACCCGCCCTACAGCCGCGCCAGCGAATACGATGGCCAGTACATCACCGGCATGCGCCACATCATCGCCCACACCATGGCAATGCGTGAGCTGGGCGGGCGCTATGTCTATTTCATCAAAGCGGCAACCGCCGAGACGTGGTGGCCGGAAGAAGCAGATCACGTTGCCTTTGTTCGCGGGCGCATCAGTTTCGATTTGCCAGAATGGTACCGGCCAGAGGAAGGCCAGCCAGCAGAATCATCAGCCGGGTTCGGCGCGGCGATCGCGGTGTTCGATAAGAACTGGCGCGGCCCGAAAATGGACTATGTCAGCCGGGAAGAGCTGGAGATGCGCGGCTCGGCAATGATGGCGCAGATTAAGCGCGCGGCAGGCAAGATGGCACGACAGATTCAGCCGCAAAATATTCCAGAAACTATTCCTGAAACAGCTAACCGCGTCTGGCCCGTAGAGGTCACGTTAATTGCCAAGCAGATCCCCGCGCTTCATTCAATTGAAGAAGGCCACCATCAGAAGGTGATGCAGCACATCAACCGCATGCTGCTTGAACGCCACCCGTCAGCAGAAATCATCACCGCAGCTCAGTCGTTAACCGCATCGTTTGGAGAACACGCCCTATGAGGGAAATCATCGTCGATAACTTCGCCGGCGGCGGCGGCGCCAGCACCGGTATTGAAATGGCTACCGGCCGCAGCGTGGACATTGCGATCAATCACGACGAAAACGCAATCGCCATGCACACCACCAATCACCCGGACACGCTTCACTACTGCGAATCGGTGTTTGATATTGACCCGGTTGCAGCGACCGCTGGCGCACCGGTTGGGTTGGCGTGGTTCTCTCCGGACTGCCGTCACTTCAGTAAGGCCAAGGGCAGCAAGCCAGTGAAGAAAGAGATTCGCGGCCTGGCATGGATTGTCATTCGTTGGGCACTGGCGAAGCGCCCGCGCGTTGTGATGCTTGAGAACGTGGAAGAATTCAAAACATGGGGTCCGCTGCTGGAAAGTGAAGACCGCCCGGATCCGGCGCGCGCGGGAGAAACCTTCGCGGCATTCGTGGGTATGTTGAGCACCGGCGTTGCTGATGATCACCCGGCGCTGGATGAGGTTTGCGATTTTCTGCAGATTGGCCGCCACAGCGCCGACGCCCGCCGCCTGGTGGCCGGGTTGGGTTATGCGGTCGAATATCGCGAGCTACGCGCCTGCGACTATGGCGCACCGACCATTCGCAAACGCTTCTTTATGGTGATGCGCTGCGACGGGCAGCCAGTAACGTGGCCAGTGCAATCGCATGGTGATCCGAAAAGCCTGGCGGTTCAGTCAGGGCACCTTAAGCCGTGGCGAACAGCTGCTGAATGCATCGACTGGTCAATTCCCTGCCCCAGCATTTTCGGGCGCAGCAAACCACTGGCCGAAAACACGTTGAAGCGAATTGCGCGCGGCATACAGCGCTTCGTGATCGATAACCCGACGCCATTCATCGTGAAGTGCAACCACACCACCAGCAAAGGCGGTTACGACTGCTTCCGGGGCCAGTCTCTTGACGACCCACTCCAGACGATTACGCGCAAGCATGGGTATGCCGTTGTAGCGCCGATTTTTGCAGGTACCGGCGGGTCAACGTTCCAGATGAAACCGCGCCCGGTTGATAAGCCGTTCTTCACGCTACTGACGCAGAATCGAACCAATGTTGTCTGCCCGATGCTCGCGCCAGTCATCTCGCGGCAGTTCGGCAATAGCGTTGGCCATCCGGTTGATGAACCATCAGGCACAGTTATGTCGAAAGGAGGCGGTAAGAGCGCGTTGGTCACGGCGTTTATGGCTAAGCACTTCGGCGGCAACTATACCGGCCCCGGCGCCGCGATGGATGCGCCAGCGCATACCGTTACCACTACTGATCATCACGCGCTTGTCACCTCCAACCTCATTAAACTGCGCGGCACCTGCAAAGACGGTCAGCGCACCGACACGCCGATGCCAACCATCACTGCCGGCGGCCAGCATGTCGGCGAGGTGCGCGCTTTCCTGATGAAGTACTACGGCAATGAGAAAGGCGGCGTTGGCCTGACTGAACCGCTTGGCACCGTCACCACCAATGACCGGTTCGGCCTGGTCACGGTTGACGGCACGGATTACCAGATAGTCGATATCGGTATGCGCATGCTGCAGCCTCATGAACTCTACGCGGCTCAGGGTTTCCCTTCCTGGTATGTGATTGATCAGGACTTTCGCGGCAAGAAATACGCCAAAGACAAACAGGTTGCCCGCTGTGGCAACGCGGTACCGCCGCCATTCGCAGAAGCGCTGGTACGCGCCAACCTCCCCGAAATGTGCTCACCTCTCGCCCAGGAGAAAATCGCATGATGTCACCACAAACTGAAAACGCGCTCCGGGCGGTAGCGCGCAAATGCCGGTCAGATATTTTGGCGGCGCTGAAAGGTAAGCCGCGATCGGAACGCGACAGCATCATCACCGCCATTCTCGATCGCCACGCAAAGAGCATCGACTGCCTGCCGCCAAACACGTTCCGGCCAAAGGCATGGCTGATTCACTTTGTTCGGATCATCGATAAAGAAGTAAGGTCTGCGAAATGACCGCCACCTCCGAAGAAGCCGACACGGGCTGGATTCTCACGAATCTGGCCCTTTTTATTGCCCTGCTGCTGGCGTGGCTGTGGCCGCCGAAAGAGTGAATTTTGCCATATAGCCACATCCCACCCGATTAACCACTTTTGTTGTCATATACCAACATCCGGAGAGCCAATGGAAACCATCATTCAAATGGTGCCCAATGAATGGGTATCTGAAGACTTGCTCATCGCACTTACTGGCCTGAAGCCAGGAACAATTACCCGCGCACGAAAAAAATCCTGGTTAATGGGCCGGGAGTACAAACACATATCTCCCGAGAACGACCCGAAGCCAACCAGCGAGTGCATGTATAACCGGAAAGCCATTGATGCGTGGATCGCCACGCAGAAACATCCAGATCCATCAGCGTGACCAGAAGAAAGGAAATCGTTATGCTTGAATCGCTCCTGGACGTCCGGAGGGAAAAGTGAATAAAACTTCATACCCAACAGGCGTTGAAAACCACGGCGGATCACTCCGCATCTGGTTCCTGTACAAAGGCCAGCGCGTCAGAGAAAACCTTGGCGTGCCTGATACAGTAAAAAATCGAAAAATCGCAGGTGAGATGCGCTCCTCAGTCTGCTTTGCAATAAAAATGGGGAACTTTGATTACGCCGTTCAGTTTCCAAACTCAGTGAATCTGAAACGATTTGGCGTTGAGAAAAAGGAAATTACCGTCACGGAGCTTGCGCAAAAATGGATCGAGCTTAAAAGCATGGAAATCAGCGCGAACACCCTTCATCGATACACCTCGGTGGTGAAGAACATCGTCCCGCTGATTGGTGGCAAAAAGTTCGCCTCTGCTGTGACGAAGGAAGACCTGCTGATTCTGAGAAAGGAGCTTCTCACTGGTTATCAGATCATGACCCACTGCCGGACGAATCTGATTAAGGGCAGAACTGTGCCCACGGTCAACTATTACATGACGGCAATTGGTGGCATGTTTCAGTTTGCCGCGGATAATGGATATATTGCAGCAAACCCCAGCCTTGGCATGAAGCCGCTGAAGAAAGCCAAGGTAGATCCCGACCCACTAAGCAGCGAAGAGTTCAGCCGGTTTATAGATGCATGCCCTACCCGGCAGGCTAAAAACCTGTGGACCATTGCTTGTTACACGGGCGTTCGTCACGGTGAGTTGATTTCTCTGGCGTGGGAGGATGTGGACTTGAAGGCGGGAACGCTAACGGTGAGGCGCAACCTGTCTCTGATAGGTGAGTTTACGCTACCAAAGACAGAAGCAGGAACCGACAGGGTTATTCATCTTGTTGAGCCAGCTATGCGAGCCTTGAGGGACCAGGCGGAGCTTACCCGGCTAGGTAAGCAACACCAGGTTGAGATCAAACTGCGGGAGTATGGCCGGACAACCACTCACCCCTGCACGTTTATTTTCTGCCCTCAGAAAACACCGAGAGCTGCAGTAAGAAAGGATCACTATGCGGTCGGTTCACTTCGTACCATGTGGGAACCCGCGTTGAAACGGGCAGGATTACGATATCGTAAAGCGTATCAGTCTCGCCACACTTTCGCATGCTGGATGCTGTCAGCCGGAGCTAACCCGACTTTCATTGCTTCTCAGATGGGCCACGCAAGTGCACAGATGGTTTTTCAGGTTTATGGTGGCTGGATGCCTGAGAACAGTGCGGACCAGGTGGAGCACATAAACAGGAAATTAGCCCTGAATGTCCCATACATGCCCCATAAGGTTGCCAGGGGTGATTGATAAGGATTTAAATCAGTAAGTTACAGGTATACTTTTTTCATATCATTAAAAGGCATGAACAAATTAATAATTAGCAATAGTTTCGCTGCGTTAACCAGCTGAAATTGCTCATTAAGGCGACAGAATAAGCCGTGTAACAGATTAATAGAAAAAGGCCTTACCTTTTGGAAAAAAAGTGGATTAGAATCACTTCGGCGCTGATCGTTGATCAGATTTCTCTTACGTAGCCGCGGCCTGTTTTTTTATCAGACTGCTTAACCTGTAACCGGACTATGCGTTTACTGATTACGCTTATCATACTGGCTTTCGCCCAACTGTTCGTTAATGTGGCCTCTGCTTCACCGCATGCGCCTGTTAACGCCAGTTTGCATAATGCTGAGAAAAAAAGCGCGCGCGAAGATGAGCGCCGCAAGCGACGTCCGGTGAAAACCACGGCTAAAAAGTCTCGCCTGTCTACTACGGTGCAAAAACTCAAGCTGAAGAAGCAAAGCAAGACAGAAACCGCGCTGCACAAAACCACCCGTAAGAAATCCCTGCTGAAATCGCCAGCAAAGAAATATGGCCATCAACGCTTAGCCAAAAAAACGCGTGAAGTCGATGATGAAGCGCTGGAGCTGACCGGCATTCGCATGAGCAAATCACACCGCCAGCGTTATCAAAAGGCGCGTGAAACAGCGATGACCAAATTGATGGGCCAGTTGGGCAAACCTTATCAGTGGGGTGGCACCTCGCCGAATACAGGTTTCGACTGCAGTGGTCTGGTGTGGTACGCCTACAAAGATTTAGTCAAATACAAATTCCCGCGCACTGCGAATGAGATGTATCACTTGCATGATGCCGCGCCGATTAAGCGTCAGATGCTCGAAAAAGGCGATTTAGTCTTCTTCCGTATTAATAATCGTGGCACTGCCGATCACGTAGGTGTCTACCTTGGTAACGGTAAATTTATTCAGTCACCGCGCACCGGTAAAGACATTCAGATTAGTGCGTTGGGTGAGGATTACTGGGAGAAGCATTATGTTGGTGCACGCCGCATGATGACGCCGAAAACCATTCGTTAGTCGTTGCGCAACGTATAAAAAAAGCCGGATGCTTTCACAGCACCGGCTTTTTTTATACGCTTTTGTTTAATGCAGGATGGCCGTAAAGCTGAACGCAATAATCATTAACAGTGCGCCAACCGTGGTCATCAGGGCCAGCTTCAGATCTGTACTCATCACTACTCCTTAGTCACACTTTTATTAGGGTTAAAACAATTTTCGCACAGCGTCAGGCAAAAATCTCGTGTTATCCGCGCCAGCTTGCTAGAATCGCCGCCTTTCGTTGCGCAACCCATTTTGCGCATGCTGTATTTACAGCCTGCTGAAGCGATTTTTCCTGCCTGAACAGGCAGCGTTGACCCAAATTTTCGGGTGCAAAACCCTTCGCAGACGCAAACGTTTAACAATATACTTATCAGTACGTTGCGATAAGCCGGGGAGTACCTTTTTCATGGCCACAATTAAAGATGTAGCAAAACGCGCGGGTGTCTCCACCACCACGGTTTCGCATGTCATCAACAAAACGCGTTTTGTCGCAGAAGAGACGCGTAACGCCGTTTGGGAAGCAATTAAAGAATTGCACTATTCCCCCAGCGCCGTTGCGCGCAGTTTGAAGGTCAATCACACCAAGACATTGGGATTGCTGGCGACTTCAAGTGAAGCTCCCTACTTTGCTGAGATCATTGAAGCGGTTGAGAATCACTGCTTCGAGCGCGGCTACACATTAATCCTTGGCAATGCGCACAACGACCTGCAAAAGCAGCGTGCTTATCTCTCGATGATGGCGCAGAAGCGCGTCGATGGTCTGTTGGTCATGTGCTCCGAATACCCAGATGACCTGCTGCAAATGCTGGAGGAGAATCGCAATATCCCGATGGTGGTGATGGACTGGGGTGCTTCGCGCGGTGACTTTACCGATACCGTGCAGGACAATGCTTTCCATGGCGGTTATTTGGCTGGGCGCTATTTGATCGAACGTGGTCACCGCGATATTGGCGCGATCCCGGGACAACTTGAACGCAACACGGGCGGTGGACGCCACGCTGGCTTCTTGCAGGCAATGAATGAAGCCGGGGTCACGGTGCGGCCAGAGTGGATTGTGCAGGGTGATTTTGAACCCGATTCAGGCTATCAGGCGATGCAACAAATCTTGAATCAGAAACAGCGTCCAACTGCCGTATTCTGTGGTGGCGATATCATGGCAATGGGTGCGATTTGCGCAGCCGATGAGATGGGCTTGCGCGTCCCGCAAGATATTTCCGTGATCGGGTACGATAACGTGCGCAACGCGCGCTTTTTCACACCAGCGCTCACCACCGTGCACCAACCGAAGGCTGAGTTGGGTGAGAAAGCGCTCGAAATGTTGCTGGATCGCATCACCAGCAAGCGTGAAGAGCCACAAACGATTGAGGTTCAACCGACCTTGATTGAGCGCCGCTCCGTTGCCGATGGCCCATTCCGCGACTATCGCCGCTAACCTCGCGTTTCGCTGAGCCATTCGTGGTTCAGCGTCTCTGCATCACCCAGATAAGCCAGAAGCCAATCCAACGCGGGTGATGCTCGCTGCTCTGACCAACTGACACAGCAAGGGCTGTCAGGAAACGGCTGCGGCAGTGGCAATTCCACCAGCGTGCCTTGATCCAACAGTGGCCGCGCTAAATGCCCTGGCACCATGCCGACACACAATCCCGCCTGCAAACAATCCATTCCGGTTTCCCACTCCGGCACCACCAAACGCCGCTGATTGTCCAGGGTCCAGGTCATACGTCTGGGTAATGCGCGAGACGTATCTTCCAGCACCAGCGATGGCCAGGCACGCAATATTTCATCATTTAATTCTGTATTGTTGACCAACGGATGATCGGGACTGACAACGCAACGCCAGTTTAAGGCCCCCATATCCTGAAAGGCGAAACGCCCGCCAACCGGAACCGCCTGCGTTGCGCCAATAGCGACATCAACACGCCCGTCGGCCAGCGCATCCCAGACACCGTTGAACACTTCGTAGCTGATAATCAGCTCCATATCCGGGAAATGACGGTAAAAATCTTTCACCAGTTGTCGGGTGCGCTGGGGTTTGACGATGCAGTCCACCGCGATGCTCAACTGTCCGCGCCAGCCGTTCGCCAACTGTTGGCACTGCCTGCGCGTTGCAAGCATTTTTTTGATAACAGATCGCCCTTCACGGACAAAGTGCTCACCAGCTGGTGTTAAGACGACTTCACGATGCTGACGTTCAAACAACGGAACCGCTAACCAGGTTTCCAGTTGCCTGACGGTATAGCTGACGGCAGAAGGCACACGATGCAACTCTTGCGCTGCCGCGCTGAAACTGCCGGTGCGCGCCACCGCATCTACTACTTCCAGTGCATGCTCAGACCACATGGATTTGCCTTCAAAATTTTTAACAGCAGATTGCAAATATTAGCGTTTCACAAACCATAACGCACTCTTTTACACTCCCCGGCGTTCAATCTGCCAATGAGAATCACTATGTTGTCTTCAAAAGGATTTCTGCCCTACCTTGCCTTGCTGAGTATGCTCGGCTTTCTCGCCACGGATATGTATCTGCCCGCTTTTGGTGACATGCAACGCGATTTTGCCACGGCTCCGGGTACGATCAGCGCCAGCCTTAGCCTGTTTCTCGGTGGGTTTGCCTGTGCGCAGGTGTTTTGGGGCCCCTTGTCGGATCGCTTTGGTCGTAAACCAATTCTGTTGGCAGGATTGACACTTTTCGCCTTGGGCTGCCTTGGCATGTTGTGGGTAAGAGATGTAAACCTGATGCTGGCATTGCGCTTCGTACAGGCTGTGGGCGTCTGTGCGGCGGCCGTGAGCTGGCAGGCACTGGTGGTGGATCGCTACCCGAAAGCACAAGCCAACAAAGTGTTTGCCACCATCATGCCTCTGGTCGCGCTCTCGCCAGCTTTAGCCCCATTGCTGGGTGCCTGGCTAATGGGACACTTCCATTGGCGCAGTATTTTTATCGCGCTCACAGCGATCACCGTTTTGCTGCTCATTGGCACCCTGCAACTGACTGCCCGCAAAAAGGGTCAGGCTGCAAAGGTTGCGCAACCTGGCTGGCTCACGCTGCTGAAGACCCGCGTATACAGTGGCAACGTGCTGATTTACTCAGCCTGTTCTGCCAGTTTTTTCGCGTGGCTAACCGGTTCACCTTTTATTCTCGCCTCAGCAGGGTTAACACCCGCAGACATTGGCTTGAGCTATATCCCACAGACCATTGCTTTTCTGATTGGTGGCTTCGGCTGCCGCGCGTTGCTCAATCGTTATCAGGGTGCGCAACTTCTTCCATGGCTGCTGGTGGTGTATAGCCTGAGCATCCTCAGTCTGTTTGTGGTCGCCATGCTGCCTGCTCCATCATTAGTGGCATTATTGCTGCCTTTCTGCGGCATGGCGCTGGCAAATGGCGCGATTTACCCGATAGTGGTTGCCAGTGCTTTGGCCCCCTTCCCTCAGGCCACAGGTAAAGCGGCGGGTTTACAGAACCTGTTTCAACTCGGCCTGTGCTTTATTGCCAGTCTGCTGGTATCCGCCGGATTAGCACAAGCGCTGCACAATACGACCCTCGTGATGGTGGCAACGGTCGTGCTGGCATGGGCTGGCTTTATCTGGCAGCGTTCGCCTTGCGCACAAAGTGATGTTGCTCACAACTCTCGTCCCTGCGAAGATAATCACTAACGAAATAACTTTCGTTAGCATACTAACGATAACTCGTTGAATATTGCCCCACGTGAGCATATACTCGGTGGGTCAGCATTTCCGTAACAAATCAATAACATAATTGTATTAATTTTAAGCGACTCTGTCGCTGGGATGGCGTCTGCACGATCTTCCTCTCCTGATTTGTGCCAGACATTTCTATTCAGATTCATACCTCTGTAAAACGTCGGCTATGTGGCGCACGGATTTTCCGTGAGTTCTCTCACAGGCCTGGGGAAATTGACTATTATTTCCTCAGGTTCAAATCGGAAAGGTGATGGAGAAGCTATGAGTTCATCGTGTATAGAAGAAGTGAGCCTTGAAGAAAACCACTGGTTTCGTATCGTCAGCGAATTACTGGAACGCGCTGATGTTACCATCAATGGCACACGCCCCTGGGATATTCAGGTTAAGCACCCTGATTTTTTCAAACGTGTTTTGCAAGAAGGATCGTTGGGTTTAGGTGAGAGTTATATGGACGGCTGGTGGGATTGCGAACAGCTGGATGTATTTTTCCATCGCGTACTGAAACAACATCTGGACAAACAACTGCCTCACCATTTCAAGGATACGTTGCGCATTGCTGCCGCGCGATTGACCAATTTACAGTCGAAAAAACGCGCATGGATTGTTGGTAAAGAACATTACGATCTGGGCAATGACCTTTTTTCGCTGATGCTCGATCCTTTCATGCAATATTCCTGCGGTTACTGGAAAGATGCGGAGACGCTTGAACAGGCGCAATACGCCAAATTAGATATGATTTGCCGCAAATTGCAGCTCGAACCGGGTATGACACTACTGGATATCGGTTGCGGATGGGGTGGACTGGCGGAGTTTGCCGCGCGTCACTATGGCGTGAAAGTTCATGGCGTCACCATTTCCGCTGAGCAGCAGAAACTGGCCCAGCAGCGCTGTGAAGGCCTGGATGTCACCATTCTGTTGCAAGACTACCGCGATTTGAATCTGCAATTTGACCGTATTGTTTCTGTTGGGATGTTCGAGCACGTGGGGCCGAAAAACTATGCCACTTATTTTGACGTCGCTGATCGCAACCTCAAACCAGACGGCATATTTTTACTGCATACCATTGGTGCCATCACCACGGATATGAATGTCGATCCGTGGATTGATAAATACATTTTCCCGAATGGCTGCCTGCCTTCTGTGCGTCAAATTGCTGATGCCAGCGAGAAACATTTTATTATGGAAGACTGGCACAACTTTGGCGCTGACTATGACACCACGTTAATGGCCTGGTATGAACGTTTCCAGGCGGCCTGGCCGCAGCTGTCAGAGAAGTACGGCGACCGTTTCAAACGCATGTTCAGCTACTATCTCAACGCCTGCGCGGGTGCTTTCCGTGCGCGTGATATTCAGCTGTGGCAGGTGGTATTCAGTCGCGGGAAGGATGGCGGTTTGCGTGTAGCACGTTGATTGTGCGTGAAGCAAAAAACAAAGGCGCCGCGGGCGCCTTTTTTCTCTCTTATTCCGCGTCGTCGAGGTGAGCTAACGCTGCTGCTTCACGTTGCGCCAATACGCGCTCAACGGTTTCGACAATCGCCTGCGTGTGCGGGTCGATCTCAATGTTGACCTTATGCCCCAGCTTTTTGGCTCCCAACGTGGTGCGTTCCAGCGTTTCCGGAATCAGGTGCACGCAGAATTTGCTTTTCGTCACATCCCCAACCGTAAGGCTGATGCCGTCGATGCCCACAAAGCCTTTATGCAGGATATATTTCATTTGCGACGCATCCTGCAATTTAAACCACACTTCACGGTTGTTTTCTGACTGGATAATTTTGCAAATTTCAGCCGTGGTCATAATATGGCCGGACATTAAGTGACCGCCAATTTCATCGCTGAACTTCGCCGCACGCTCAATATTCACGACATCGCCAACCTGTAATTCACCCAGGTTAGTAATGCGCAATGTCTCTTTGATCAAATCGAAACTGACGCGATCGCCCTCAATCGCCGTCACGGTCAGGCAGCAACCGTTATGCGCAACCGATGCGCCCAGTGCCAGACCGGGCAACAACTCTTCCGGCAAACGCACAATATGGGTACGAAACAACTCTTTTTCTTCAACGGCGATAATTTCGGCCGTGCCCTGCACAATCCCAGTAAACATAATCTCAGCCTTGGTGAAGTTTGCCGTAGTTTATCACAGCTTGGCCTGCGGCGTTTAATTTGCCGGAGTTCAAACTTTACACAAATAACTTAACAAAATGCGATCAAAGTTTGGTGGAACAGAGTGCTCCCGTTACACTATGCCGCGCATTCTCTGGGGATTTCACCCCACTCTCTTGATAATTTAAGCAGGTGTTACGTGCAGAAGTATTTAACAGAAGCGCGTCAATTGCTGGCCCTCGCGATCCCGGTCATCCTTGCTCAGGTGGCTCAGACAGCGATGGGTTTTGTGGATACCATTATGGCCGGTGCGGTAAGCGCCACGGATATGGCCGCCGTTGCTGTCGGCACCTCTATCTGGCTTCCCGCCATTCTGTTTGGTCATGGTCTTCTACTGGCTTTGACGCCAACCGTTGCGCAACTCAACGGTTCAGGGCGACGTGAACGCATCGCAGAACAGGTACGCCAGGGGTATTGGTTAGCCCTGGCCGTGGCGTTGCTGATCATGATTGTGCTGTGGAACGCGGGTTATCTCATCCATGCGATGCATGATATCGATCCGCAACTGGCAGCTAAAGCAGAGGGGTATCTGCACGCCTTATTGTGGGGCGCGCCTGGCTATCTCTTCTTCCAGGTCGCTCGCAACCAATGTGAAGGTTTGTCAAAAACCAAACCGGCGATGTTACTCGGTTTTCTGGGCCTGATGGTGAACATCCCGCTGAACTATGTCTTCATTTATGGCCATTTTGGCATGCCCGCGCTCGGCGGTGTCGGTTGCGGCGTAGCAACAGCCTCGGTGTATTGGGTGATGTTCATTGTGATGCGCTTCTGGGTGAAACGCATGGCCAGCATGCTCGATATTCGCATGAACACACGTTGGTCCGCGCCTTCAAAAGCCGTGCTATCGCGTCTGTTCACGTTAGGTTTACCTGTGGCGTTGGCGCTGTTCTTCGAAGTGACCCTGTTCGCCGTTGTGGCGTTGCTGGTTTCGCCGTTAGGCATTGTTAAAGTTGCGGGGCACCAAATAGCGCTGAACTTCAGTTCGCTGATGTTTGTGTTGCCACTATCACTCGGCGTGGCAACCACCATCCGTGTCGGTTACCGTTTGGGGCAAGGCTCCGCAGATCAAGCACGTGTGGCGGCGTGGACCGGACAAGGTGTGGGGATCAGCATGGCCGCGATCACGGCGATCTTCACCGTGACATTCAGAGCAGATATTGCGGCGCTTTACACCGCGAATCCTGAAGTGATTACGCTCGCAGCCCAGTTAATGCTGCTGGCCGCGATATACCAGTTCTCCGACTCTATTCAGGTGATCGGTAGCGGGATTCTGCGTGGCTATAAAGATACGCGGTCGATCTTCTTCATTACCTTTATTGCCTATTGGGTGCTGGGATTACCCGTCGGCTACATTCTGGCGTTGACGGACTGGGTCGTACCTAAACTGGGTCCGGCTGGATTCTGGTGTGGATTCATTGTTGGCCTGACATCCGCCGCCATCATGATGATCTGGCGAATTCGACGTTTGCAGCGCCTGCCTGCACAGGTCATTTTGGCACGTGCAGCGCGCTAAGTGGCTGAAGGGGCCGTTATTTGGCCCCTTCTCGCTTAAAAAAACAGCGGGTCGCACAGATGCTGGTCAGTCGTCATGGAAATTCATTTTTTCCCTTGCCAGCATCGCGGCCTGCCGTTAATATTCGTCCCCGCTGTCGCCCTGACAGCATGTTGCGCTCTTAGCTCAGTTGGTTAGAGCACCACCTTGACATGGTGGGGGTCGATGGTTCGAGTCCATTAGAGCGCACCAAGTGCGTCCGTAGCTCAGTTGGTTAGAGCACCACCTTGACATGGTGGGGGTCGGTGGTTCGAGTCCACTCGGACGCACCAAATTTCTGCAATGCGCTCTTAGCTCAGTTGGTTAGAGCACCACCTTGACATGGTGGGGGTCGATGGTTCGAGTCCATTAGAGCGCACCACTTTTCGTATTCTCTCTCTTTGCGCAACACCCCTTTCCTTGATCTGAATCGTTTTCTCTCTTAGCTTTTATATTGGTTTTCGCATACTTAGCGACTATACTATGCCGCGTTGTCCACCTGAAAGGTTTCAGCGCTAACGTGCCTATGCAAACAACTCAAATGATTTGCGCAACACTGCCTAACCAGTTCCCTCGCGTACTGCATAACTTCTCTGCACGGCTGGCCTTCGTCACCTATTCTTACTTCTGTACGATCCGAACCAACACCATACTCATTTTCACTTCGCTGCCTTGCGCTGCGAATCCCGACCTTTATCATCCATCACAACTTACAGAAAACCTGACATGAAAAAGACCAAGATTGTTTGTACTATCGGTCCGAAAACCGAATCTGAAGAGATGCTGACTCAACTGCTGGAAGCAGGCATGAACGTCATGCGCCTGAACTTCTCTCACGGTGATTATGCCGAACATGGCCAGCGTATTACCAATATGCGCGCCGTCATGGAAAAAACCGGTCGTCAGGCCGCGATTCTGCTGGACACCAAAGGCCCTGAAATCCGTACCATGAAACTGGACGGTGGCAATGACGTTTCATTAAAGGCTGGCCAGACCTTCACCTTCACCACTGACCAGTCAGTGATTGGCAACAACGAACGTGTTGCTGTGACCTACTCTGGCTTCACTGAAGACTTGAAAATCGGCAATACCGTTCTGGTTGATGACGGCCTGATCGGGATGCAAGTGACTGAAGTCACTGAAAACACCGTAGTTTGCACCGTATTGAACAACGGCGATCTGGGTGAGAACAAAGGCGTTAACCTGCCAGGTGTCTCCATTCAGCTGCCCGCTCTGGCGGAAAAAGATAAGCGTGACCTGATTTTCGGTTGCGAACAGAACGTCGATTTTGTTGCTGCTTCCTTTATCCGTAAGCGTTCAGATGTCCTGGAGATCCGTGAGCACCTGAAAGCACACGGTGGCGAACACATTCAGATCATCTCTAAGATCGAGAACCAGGAAGGTCTGAATAACTTCGACGAAATTCTCGAAGCTTCTGACGGCATCATGGTGGCTCGTGGCGATCTGGGTGTTGAAATCCCGGTTGAAGAAGTGATCTTCGCTCAGAAGATGATGATCAAGAAGTGTAACAAAGCACGCAAAGTGGTGATTACCGCTACGCAGATGCTGGACTCCATGATCAAAAACCCGCGCCCTACCCGTGCGGAAGCCGGTGATGTGGCCAACGCCATCCTGGATGGCACCGATGCTGTCATGTTGTCTGGCGAAAGTGCTAAAGGTAAGTATCCACTCGAATCTGTCACCATCATGGCAACCATCTGTGAGCGTACCGATCGCGTGATGAAATCACGTATCGATGAGCTGCTGGAGTCCCGCAAACTGCGTATCACTGAAGCCGTTTGTCGCGGTGCTGTTGAGACCGCAGAGAAACTGGAAGCGCCAGTGATTGTGGTGGCAACCGAAGGCGGTAAATCAGCCAAGGCTGTGCGTAAATATTTCCCATACGCCACCATTCTGGCACTGACTACCAATCCTACCACCGCGCGCCAGTTGATTCTGAGCAAAGGTATTGAAACGCGCCTGGTCACTGAAATTGCCTCGACTGACGATTTCTACCGCATTGGTAAAGAACTGGCGTTGGACAGCAGCTACGCACAAAAAGGTGATGTCGTGGTGATGGTTTCTGGCGCACTGGTGCCAAGTGGCACCACCAACACCGCTTCGGTGCACGTACTCTGATTTTTGGTTGAAGTTTTATTTAAAAGCGCCTTTTTAAGGCGCTTTTTTTAATCTTGCGCTAATACAAAAACCAGAATTTTCCAATCGAAAATAACTATTCAATATCCCGCACAATTAAGGTTAGTCCGATTAAATCTCTCTGTTTTAGCTAAATATTTTCATCATCTTCTGCGAAACGCTGCTTCTTTGAGCGAACGATCAAATTTAAGCATGTTCTCATCAAAAATTTATTCTCAACTCAAAAAGCTTTGTGTAATACTTGTAACGCTACATGGAGATTAACTCAATTCTAGAGGGTATTAATAATGAATCGTACTAAACTGGTACTGGGCGCGGTAATTCTGGGTTCAACTCTGCTGGCTGGTTGCTCAAGCAACGCTAAAATCGACCAGCTGTCTTCAGACGTTCAGACTCTGAACGCTAAAGTTGACCAGCTGAGCAACGACGTGAACGCAATCCGTTCTGACGTTCAGGCTGCTAAAGATGACGCAGCTCGCGCTAACCAGCGTCTGGACAACCAGGCTCACTCTTACCGTAAGTAAGAGTTCTGGTTTGAAAAATGGTGCCCATGTGGCACCATTTTTTTTGTCCTGATTTTGGCCCTGCGTTAAGGCGTTGTCTTAGCCTCTCCCAGTGCCTCGGTGATGGTGGCTTGTTCCCCCTTCTGCTGCGTTTGCAGCACTGCAGGTAACGCCGTGTCCTGTGTGACTGGCTCGCCACTGCTTACCAACACCGGCATGCCAGAACGGCGTGCAATCGCCTCTTTCATCAATGCCGTGTCACTGTGCTGGCTATTGAGGAAAGCCTTCATCTTCGCCGTCAGCGCAATTGGCATGGTTTGCGGATCATCCTTCTCATTACGTGACAGTGGCTGATGCACTTCGACGTAACGCTTACCATCCGGCTCCACGGCCACCTTAATCGGCTCATTGATGATTTGTACGCGGGTTCCCTTCGGCACGCTGTTAAACAGCGCTTCGATATCATCCGGACGTAAACGAATGCAGCCAGAGCTGACACGCATGCCAATGCCGAAGTCAGCGTTGGTGCCATGAATCAGATACTGCCCGGTTCCTCGCGCCAGACGCATGGCAAACAGCCCCATTGGGTTATCAGGCCCTGCAGGCACCACACCCGGTAGAGTAATGCCCTCTTTGGCGTAGCGTTTGCGGATATTGACGGTAGGAGTCCAGGTCGGGTTGGGGATCTTCTGGCTGATAGTAGTGACCATATTGGGTGTCGCTGCACCCAACTGACCGATACCGATCGGATAGACCACCACGCGATTTTCGCCTTTCGGATAGTAATACAATCTCAGTTCCGCAAGGTTAACAACGATACCTTCCCGTGGCGCATCCGGTAGCAGCATCTGCAGCGGCACCGTTAATTGGGTACCGGCCTTCGGCAACCAGGGATCAACGCCAGGGTTGGCCTCTAACATGCCGAGCATACCAATCTTATAATGCGCAGCAATGCTCTCTAAGGGCCGTTTGTCGTCCGGCACGGTGGTCAGGGTATTCTCGCCAATTAAACGGCTGTTATCGGCTGGCAGGGGATATTCCGTAGCAAATGCAGGTGCAGAAAGCCCGAAGCAGGACAACAGCAATGCACCGGCTAAACGTAACGCTGGTTTCATGCAATTTTCTCTTTGTCGGATGGAACAGACCCCGGTCATGCCGGGGTCTGGGGAGTGTAACTTAGCTGAGGCTTTGTGCGTTATGACGGATCGCGCGAATCATCGCTTCCAGTCCCTGCGAACGCGTAGGAGTGAGGTGTTGAGTCAGTGCTAATTCGCCAAACCAGTGACGAACATCGAGGTCGAGAATTTCCTGTGATTTCAGCCCTTGATATAGACTAAACACCACTGCAATCAAACCCTTAACAATAGCGGCATCACTGTCACCTTCAAAGGCGATGGTGCCATCTGCCTGGGGGGTCATGCGGATCCAAACCTGGCTCTGGCAACCTGAAATCACGTACTTAGGTTGCTGCAAGCTTTCAGAGGATTCTGGTAATTTCGCCCCAAGCTCAATGATGTAAAGGTACTTCTCTTCCCAGTTTGCGCAACGATTAAAATTGCGCACCAGTTTCTCTTTATCTGGCAAATTCGCCATGGATTACTCCTGAAATCTGCTCAACCGCCCAGCAGACGATGAATACGGGTCAAACCTGCCGCCAGGCGATCGGCCTCTTCTTCACTGTTGTACAGGGCGAAGGAGGCGCGACACATGGCTGGCACCGCAAAATGACGCATCAGCGGCATCGCACAGTGATGGCCGGTACGGATGGCAATACCGTATTGATCAAGGAAACTTCCTACGTCAAACGCGTGGTGTTTGCCGAGGTTAAAAGCAACGACACCGCTACGCTGCGCGGGACCGTAAATCACCAGATCAGGCACCGAGGCCAGTTTATCCAGTGCGTAACGCATCAGCGCGCTTTCACGCTCATTGATCGCTTCCAAACCCAGTTCGCTGATCCAGCTCAACGCGGCACCCAGTCCGATAATGCCACCAGTATTAGGTGTACCCGCTTCAAAACGCCATGGCGTGCTGTTCCAGGTGGTGCCAGTTGGCAGCATAACCTGATCGATCATTGAACCGCCGCCTTCCCACGGCGGCATGATTTCCTGCAGCGCTTTACGCGCATACAGTACACCGATACCGGTCGGACCATAGATTTTATGGCCGGAGAAGGCGTAGAAATCGCAGTCAATATCTTGCACATCCACCGCGTGGTGCATCACGGCTTGCGCGCCGTCCACCAGCGTCACCACGCCTGCGGCTTTCGCCTGCGCAACAATGGCTTTGACCGGGTTCACCGTGCCGAGCACGTTGGAAACGTGCGTCACCGCCAGCAAACGGGTGCGGCTATCAATCAGACCACCCAGTTGCTCCAGAGCCAATTCGCCTTGTGCATTCAGTGGCAACACGCGAATTTCAGCACCGGTGCGTTGCGCCACCATCTGCCAAGGCACGATGTTGGCGTGATGCTCCATCTCGGTGATGATGATGTTATCACCGGGCTGCAACTGACTGCCGCCCCAGCTGTTGGCGACCAGATTGATGCCTTCAGTGGTGCCTTTAACGAAGATGATCTCTTCCGGCGAGGCCGCATTAAGAAAGCGCGCAGCCTGGGTGCGCACGTTTTCCATGTCGGTAGTGGCTTGGGCACTCAGCGAGTGAATACCACGATGCACGGCGGCGTAGCCGTGCTGGTAGAAATAACTTTCCGCATTGATAACCGCGAGCGGGCGCTGAGCGCTGGCCGCGCTATCAAGGTAGGCCAGCGGATGTCCGTTGACCTCACGTTTCAGAATCGGAAATTCCGCTCTGATTCGTTCGAGATCGAAACTCATAACTCAACTCCGGGGAAACGCGCCGTAATGCGTTGCAGTACCACCTGACGCAGTGACTCTTCTTCCAGGATCTCGGTCAATTCGGCCGCGAACGCATGGATGATCATCTGCTGTGCCGCTTCTTCGGTGATACCGCGCGAACGCAGATAGAACATCTGCTCGTCATCGATACGACCAATAGTCGCGCCGTGGCTGCACTTCACGTCATCAGCATAGATTTCCAGCTGTGGCTTGGTGTCAACTTCCGCCAGGCGACCAAGCAACAGGTTGTTGTTGGTCATCTGCCCGTCAGTTTTCAGCGCATGCTGTGCCACTTTAATGTGACCATTGAAGATGGAACGGCCTTTGTCACGCGAAATGGTTTTGTGCAGCTGACGACTCAGGCAGTGGCCTTTGTTGTGCTCCAGATAGCTACGGGTATCCGCCACTTCTGAATTGATCGGCAAGATCAGGCTGTTCAGTGCCAGCTCAGTATTTTCACCATTGAGCTGCACGCTGGTGTTGTGACGTGACAAGCCCGCACCCAGCAGAAAACTGGTACTGCTGACCTGCGCATCACTACCAATCACAATGTCATTGTGCGCAAAGTGGTAGCTGCTGCTCTCTTCAAAGGCCAGCTTAATGTGCTTCAGCTTGGCATTGTCTGCGACAGCAAAAGTAAAACGCGCGCCGGTAAAGTGCGAGGCACCGTTAAGCGTGACGTAGTGCTCAATCACCTCAGCTTCAGCACTCTGCTCCAGCTCAAGGTGATGACGGTGATGCACCGTGTTTAGCGCATCGGCCTTGCCGCTGGTGATGTGCAGCAAGTAGAGCGGGCGAGCTGCTGATTTGCCGCGCGCCAGACGAATAGAGGTGACATCTTCCGCCAGGCTTTCAGTCAGATGCAGAAACACTTCAGGCTGCACGGCGGCTGGCAACGGACGGCGCTCAGCCGCGCGGCTGTGCTGCACCTCAAACAATTCGGTGTCGCGCGCGCTCAGCTCGGGCTGGAAACGGCCATCAACAAACACCAGACGAACAGCGTCCAGCGGCAGAGCCAATTCGGCCACCTGCTCGGCAGACACCGCCTGTTCTTCGGGTAACACGAACTGATTGGCCAGCAGACCATCCAGCGCGGTGTATTTCCAGTTCTCGTGCTTGCGAGTTGGCAAGCCAAGACGCATCAGTTGCTGCCAGTGCTGCTGTGCCTGCAATGAGCGCGCTTCACCGCGCGATTCAAACAGGTGGTGCCACTGTTGCAGCGCATTATCACTCTTCGTCGGTAAGCCAGCCATAGCCTTGCTCCTCCAACTGCTTAACCAGCGTGAAGTCGCCAGATTTCACGATCTTGCCCTGATACAGCACGTGTACGTGGTCAGGCTTGATGTAATCCAGGATGCGCTGATAGTGAGTCACGATGATGAATGAACGCTTACCGTCACGCAGGCTGTTAACGCCTTCAGCGACAATTTTCAGTGCATCAATGTCCAGACCGGAGTCGGTTTCATCCAGAATGCACAGTTCAGGTTCCAGCGCTGCCATCTGCAAGATGTCATTACGCTTCTTTTCACCACCGGAGAAGCCGACGTTTACTGAACGAGTCAGCAAATCTTCTGGCATCTTCAGCAGTTTGATTTTGTCTTCGATGAAGTCCTGGAAGTCGAAACGATCCAGTTCTTCTTGCTCACGGTATTTGCGCACCGCATTGACAGAAGTCTGCAAGAAGAATTGGTTACTGACACCCGGGATCTCTACCGGGTACTGGAACGCCATGAAGATACCTTCACCCGCGCGCTCTTCCGGCTCCAGCTCCAGCAAATCTTTGCCTTTGAAACTGACAGAACCGCCGGTAACTTCGTAATCTTCACGACCAGCCAGTGTTGCCGACAGGGTACTTTTACCCGAACCGTTAGGTCCCATAATGGCGTGCACTTCACCCGGTTTTACTTCAAGGTTCAGTCCGCGCAGAATTTCTTTGTCTTCAACACTAACCTGTAAATCTTTAATGCTTAACATACTCTTTCCTTCACATTGCTTCCGGCAACGCGTGTGGCATCAGCCCACACTGTGCTCAAGGCTGATAGCCAACAGTTTTTGCGCTTCCACAGCAAATTCCAGTGGCAGCTCGGAGAAAACGTCTTTACAGAAGCCGTTAACGATCATGGAGATCGCATCTTCTTCGCTAATGCCACGCTGCAGACAGTAGAACATCTGATCTTCACCAATACGTGACGTGGTGGCTTCATGTTCCAGCTGTGCGGTGTTGTTGCGCGTTTCCACATACGGGAAGGTGTGCGCACCGCAGTCCGGGCCAATCAGCATGGAGTCACACTGGGTGAAGTTACGCGCGTTAGTCGCGGTTGGCATGATTTTCACCAGGCCACGATAGGTGTTTTCGCTCTTACCGGCGGAGATCCCTTTCGAGATGATGGTCGACTTGGTGTTTTTACCAATGTGGATCATCTTGGTGCCGGTATCCGCCTGCTGGCGACCGCTGGTCAGTGCCACAGAGTAGAACTCGCCCACAGAATAATCACCGCGCAGGATGCAGCTCGGGTATTTCCAGGTGATGGCAGAGCCGGTCTCAGACTGAGTCCAGGACATTTTGCTGTGATCGCCTTCGCACAGGGCGCGCTTGGTCACGAAGTTGAGGATACCGCCCTCGCCTTCACCACCAGGGAACCAGTTCTGAACGGTGGAGTACTTCACTTCCGCATTTTTATGAATGATGACTTCAACCACTGCGGCGTGCAGCTGGTAGGTATCACGCACCGGCGCGGAGCAACCTTCGATGTAGCTCACATAGCTGTCTTCGTCGGCAATCAGAATCGTACGTTCAAACTGTCCGGTTTTGGCGGCGTTGATACGGAAGTAGGTTGACAACTCCATCGGGCAGCGCACGCCTTTCGGGATGTAAACGAAGGTTCCGTCAGAAGCCACCGCTGAGTTCAGCGCCGCGAAGAAGTTATCGTTAGGCGGAACCACTGTGCCGAGGTATTTCTGCACCAGCTCTGGATGATCATGAATGGCTTCACCGAAAGAGCAGAAAATAATGCCCTGCTCAGCCAGTTTGTCACGATAGGTGGTGGAAACGGATACGGAGTCGAAAATGGCGTCAACCGCCACTTCACGCCCTTCACGTACCGGAACGCCCAACTGGTTGAACGCGTCTTCCACTTCTTTGGTCAGGTAGTCGCTTGACGCTACGCTGCCAGAAGTCTGGGTCGCACCCGGTTCAGAGGCACAGCTGTCATCACAATTGCCGCAGGACGGCGCAGAGTAATAGCTGTAATCCTGATAATCGAGTTTGGTGTAGTTCGCTTTCAGCCAGTGCGGCTCTTCCATCTCTAACCAGGCGCGGAACGCCTTGAGACGGAATTCCAGCATCCACTCAGGTTCGTTACGTTTGGCCGAAATAGCGCGCACAACATCTTCGTTAATGCCGTGAGCCATTTCGTCGGTTTGCAACTGGGTAAAGAAGCCTTCTTTGTAGTTCAGGCTACCTTCCCACATTTGTACATCGTCAGATGCTTCGCTGTGTCGTGACATATTTCACTTACTCGACGCCAAAGCTCTCACCGCACCCGCAGGCGTGCTGAGCTTTAGGGTTGTTGAATTTAAAAATCTGATTCAGGCCTTCACGGACATAATCCAGCTCGGTACCGTCAACAAACGGCATCGCCTGAAGTGGCACAAATAATTTTGCGCCGAATTGCTCAAACGTCAGGTCGTCATCGGCAGGCTCTTTCACCAGATCCATAACGTACCCAAAACCGGCACAGCCGGACTGCTTCACACCCAGTTTCAGGCCTTTAATTTCAGGATCCTGATCAACCAGGCTAAGAATCTGTTTCGCTGCCGTTTCGGTCAGCGTAAGTCCTTTCCAGACGAAATCTTCGGGTGAAAAAGAAGCTGCATTTACTGATGACATGGTGCTACCTCGTAAGTCTGGGCCTTTTCAGGCTATCCCCCTATGGTAGTGATATCAGATATCACTTCAACCGCTTGTTTTGCAGGGATAATCATCTCGTGCTGTTTTTTACTGCTGCTTTATTAAGCATAGTCCCTTCACACCAGCTTGTGAGCGGCATTCCCGTGCGCGCCTTTACTGCGTAACCCGTTAAAATATCGAAAAATTTAAAAATTCAACTTTACGGTAATGTCACAATTGATAGGTTACGCCTTTCTTCAATGTAAAGAGATTGTTATTGCCGATTTTACTAACAGGCAAAGGAAATCAATAAAATTTCATTGCGGGAATTGCATTCCTGACGCGGTTGAATATGATAATGATTATCATTAACCCATTTAGAGCAGCGACATGACGCTTACCGTCTCGGCCTGGTTACAACACAAAATCGATGAATATAAGTTTTCGGTGCGTGATATCACCGTAGACTTCTATATGGCTCAGGCTAAGCTCAACCGCACCGATTGTACTATCGACCAACTGCGCCGCTTTAACGATACCTGCCTCGACATGGCCGAAATCTGCGAACTGAACGGCGACGATCAAAGCTATTTGCATGCCATGGGCAAGCTCCATCACCGCTTGGTGCAGGAGATGGGCAATGCCGATCGCGACCGTTTGTTCCGTATTCAGGCTTATCAACTGGCGCGCCTGTCGTTGACTCGCTTGTGTCATCAACTGGCGCTCAGCGGCCAGTGGGACCAAGCCACCAGCCTGCAAAGTGATTTCGTCCGTCACGCAGGCTGGATATTCTAATCCAGCTTTGTGACGTCTACTACAATTTGTTTACATCATTTCCAGCAGCGCTTGCAGTGGATGCCGCATGCCATTGCCTTCTGCTCGTTTGACCTGACTACGGCACGAGAAGCCAGTTGCCAGACAACGCTGACGCGGTAGCTTCTGCAACTGTGGATGCCATGAAAGCGCATAAATCCCCAGTGAATTCTCCAGGTTTTTACTTTCGTGGCCGTATGTGCCGGCCATGCCGCAGCAGCCGACATTGACGTTTTCCAGCTTAGCGCCGAAGCGCGCAAAAATATCCTGCCATTGGTTGGGAGTGGAGGGCAGCGCGGTTACTTCTGTACAGTGTGCGAACAGATACCAGGCTTCCCCACTGGCCATTTGCACGGTGCGCGAGTCTGTCGCTTGCTGTAACCATTCGTGAACCAGTTGCACCTGGAACTCACCTCGCTGCTCGCCCAGGACTTCTTTATATTCGTCGCGATAGCACAACACGGTGGCCGGATCGACGCCGACCATGGGCATACCCAGTTTTGCCACGCGGTTAAGAAGTTCTGCAGTTTTAGTGGCGGTACGTGCAAAACGCTGCAGGAAGCCCTTCACGTGTTGCGCTTTGCCATTAGGTGAAAACGGCAGCAGCACTGGGCGATAGCCCAGCTTTTCAATCAGCTTCACGAAATCAGTCACTAACTTGGCTTCGTAATAGCTGGTGAAAGGATCCTGCACCACCAGCACGCAGTCTTCACGCTGAGCCACATCCATCGCTTCGAGCTGCTCCAGCGTCAGGCTCATCGCCGGATGACCACTGAGCTGCTGTTTCAGGCTCGGAGATGAGAGCAGCGGCAGATCCACCATGCCGATATGGGTTTGACTCAACTCGCGAACCCATGGCTGCTTGAGAAAGAAGTTGAACACTTTCGGCGCTTTTGCCATTAACGGCGCATAACTCTCCACCGTTGCCACCAAATGATCGCTCACCGGGCGCAGATAGCGGGTGTGATACAGCTGCAGGAAGCGCGAGCGGAAACTCGGCACATCTATCTTTATCGGACACTGGGTCGAACAGGCTTTGCAGGCGAGGCAACCGGACATGGCCTCTTTGACTTCATGCGAGAAATCATATTCGCCCTGTTTCGCGTGCCAGGAGTTACGGGTGCGTTGAATCAAGGTACGCAGACTGGCGCCCTGCTTCGGCAGTGCCTGCTCCAGCTGAGAGGGATCAACGCCCTGCTCTGACAACAAACGCAGCCACTCACGCGTTAATGTGGCACGGCCTTTTGGAGAATGGATACGGTTGCGGGTAATTTTCATGGATGGGCACATCGGGCTGCGCGCATCAAAGTTGAAGCATAAACCGTTACCGTTGCACTCCATGGCTCCCCGCCAGTCGTTACGCACGGTGACCGGGATCTGGCGATCATAGGTGCCACGTTTGACGGCATCCACCTGCATCATCGGCTCACTGCAGCCAAAAGGTGTGCAGATTTTGCCAGGATTCATGCGATTATCCGGGTCAAAAGCGGCTTTGATGCGTCGCAGTTCGTTGAACAGGGTTTCACCGAAGAAGGCTGGACTGTACTGGGCGCGGAAACCTTTGCCGTGCTCGCCCCACAGTAATCCGCCGTAGCGAGCCGTTAGCGCCACCACTTCATCGGAGATTTGTTTCATTAATAGCTCTTGCTGCGGGTCGCACATATCCAGCGCCGGGCGCACGTGCAGCACCCCCGCATCAACGTGACCAAACATGCCATAGCTCAAACCATGGCTGTCGAGTAAGGCACGGAAATCGACAATGTAATCGGCTAACTGCTCTGGTGGGACAGCGGTATCCTCGACAAACGGAATCGGCTTGGCACGCCCTTTCGCGTTACCCAACAGGCCTACGGCTTTTTTGCGCATATTGTAGATGCGCTCAATGCCGCCCAAATCGTTACACAGCTGATAGCCAATCACGCCGCCTTGCTGTTGCTGCATCAGCTCATCCAGCCGTGCACACAAACTCTTGACCTGGTGTTCAATCAGTTCACCATCGTCACCGGCAAATTCAACGATGTTCAGGCCGAGCATCTCTTTGTCAGGCACATCAGTAATCAGCTCTTTCACTGAATGCCACACGATATCTTCGCGCGCCAGGTTCAGCACTTTTGAATCCACGGTTTCGACAGACAGTGCTTTGGCTTCGACCATAAAGGGCGCATTACGCAGCGCGGAGTCAAACGAGTCATATTTGATATTGACGAGATGCCGTACTTTCGGAATGGGTGTGATATCGAGGCGCGCTTCGGTGATGAAGGCCAGCGTCCCCTCGGCACCACACAACAAGCGCGTCAGGTCAAAGGTTTGCAAATCATCACTGAACACGTGACGCAGGTCGTAGCCCGTCAGGAAGCGGTTCAGTTTGGGGAATTTTTCCAGAATCAGCTCGCGCTGACCGCGGCAACGATTGAGCACTTCATGATAGATGCGCCCTTCCGCAGTCGGGGTGGCGGCCATTTGCTCTGCCAGCGTGGTCGGCATCGCGCGGGTATCAAGAATATCGCCGCCGATTAATACGGCGCGCAAACCTTCAACGTGATCGGAGGTTTTGCCATACACCAGAGAGCCTTGACCAGAAGCATCGGTGTTTATCATGCCCCCTAAGGTCGCGCGGTTACTGGTAGAGAGTTCAGGCGAGAAGAAAAAGCCATAAGGCTTCAGCCAGGCATTCAGTTGATCTTTCACCACGCCCGCTTCAACGCGCACCCAACCCTGTTCAGGATTAATTTCCAGGATGCGATTCATGTAGCGCGACATGTCGACCACGATACCCTGATTCAGTGATTGACCATTCGTGCCGGTGCCCCCCCCGCGTGGGGCGAAGGTCAGGCTGCTGAACCGCTCCTCGCCAGCCAAACGCGCAATCAACGCGACATCGGCGGTCGAGCGTGGGAACAGCGCTGCATCAGGTAACAGCTGATAAATGCTGTTATCGGTAGAAAGTGATAGCCGATCGGCATAGCTCGTGGCGGTATCACCGGTAAATCCTTGCTCTTTTAATGACTGCAGGAATGTCAGCACCCGTTGAACGAGGCCGGGTGCCTGGGAAATCTGTGGGATCATTATTGCGCGACCGAGATGTTGTAAACGTTTGCGTGGTTATTTTTTTCAACCATTGGTTTTATCATATTTTTTTATCGCCTGCTGTTTTTTCAGGAAAGACCTCTGCGACACCTGCTTTTTTCTGTTTAATTTTCAGGAAATAGCTCATCATTGATTAGGGCCCGTGCGGCCCACCATGAAGGATTAATTGAGGTCAAAACGTTGTGATGAAAAGCCTGCAACGCGGTATGGATCTACCGCAACTGCTGTTCTCGTTGATGTTCATACTGATCATGATCATCGCCTGCCTGTGGGTGGTACAACCCTTCATTCTGGGCTTTGCCTGGGCCAGCATGGTGGTGATTGCCACCTGGCCATTAATGATACGTTTGCAGCATCTGCTGTGGGGACGACGATCGCTGGCGGTGATCGCCATGACCATTCTGTTACTGCTGCTGTTTATTATTCCGATAGCCCTGCTGGTGAGTAGCCTGATCGACAACAGCGCGCCGGTGATTGCCTGGGCCACGCAACGCCATCTGGTTTTCCCGGACTTTGTCTGGCTGCGTGAAATTCCATATGTCGGTAACAAAACCTACTCCAGCTACCACAAAATGGTCGATGGCGGCGGTACGGCGATTTTAAATCAGCTGCAACCTTACATTGGTCGCACCACGGGCTTCTTTGTCGCACAGGCTGGCCACTTTGGCCGCTTTATGATCCACCTCGCTGTGATGCTGCTGTTTAGCGTGCTGCTTTACTGGCGCGGTGAACAAGTCGGTCATGGCATTCGCCACTTTGCTTATCGCATGGGCGGACGTCGCGGCGATGCGGCAGTGCTGTTGGCCGGACAAGCAATCCGTGCCGTGGCATTGGGCGTGGTGGTGACAGCGCTGGTACAGGGTGTGCTGGGCGGCATTGGCCTGGCGATTTCCGGCATTCCTTATGCCACCTTGCTCACCGTGCTGATGATTCTGACGTGCCTGGTGCAGCTTGGCCCGTTAGTGGTGCTGGTGCCGGCCATCATCTGGCTCTACTGGAGTGGTGATACGACCTGGGGCACCATATTACTGGTGTGGAGTTGCGTGGTCGGCACGCTTGATAGCGTGCTGCGTCCGATGCTGATTCGTATGGGCGCAGATTTGCCGATGATTTTAATCCTCTCTGGCGTCATCGGTGGATTGATCGCCTTCGGCATGATCGGGCTGTTTATTGGACCGGTGGTGCTGGCGGTATCCTATCGTCTGGTTTCCGTGTGGATGCATGAAGCCCCCGCACCTGATGATGACCCGCAAACGGCAATTGAAGCGCTGGCCGAGCACGAAGAAGATCAACCGTAACGACTGACACCCTCCAAAACGGTGCGTTAACGCGCACCGTCTCTCTCTTCTCTCATTTGCCTTATGCGATGGCAATTAATGCCTGTTAATCGCCATCACTTAATTGCTTCCGTTACGCATTATTTTTCATAAGCGATTTTTAAGAAAAAACGCAGATTTGGCCTATTTAGGAGAGTTTCGCTAACGGAATGATTATTTTTCGCACTGAATCATCAGGCTAAACCGGTGAAAAAGGCCACGAAAGATTATCAGCTTTAAACTAATAAGAGGATTCTTAAAGACGCCAGCAGGCGGTGTGAATAACATGAATCCTAAGTTTGAGATCAAACCACTGATTTTTAAACAACCTTTTTCCCCTGAGTAAAGTAAAGAATTGCTGTGTGTAGTCTTTGCCCATCCCCTGTGATGGGCTTTTTTTTTTGCATTTTTTATGCATAAACAAAAGGCCAGCAGAGCTG
Organism: Pantoea sp. CFCC18177; assembly: GCF_059412425.1. Taxonomy (NCBI): domain Bacteria; kingdom Pseudomonadati; phylum Pseudomonadota; class Gammaproteobacteria; order Enterobacterales; family Erwiniaceae; genus Pantoea; species Pantoea sp. CFCC18177. Next base: position 32,156 of record NZ_JBNBPL010000030.1, on the reverse strand, counting down.
GCCTTGATGATTTCAGCAAGGACACTTCAGAATCTTACTGAAAGCGTCCTAATTAATAGCTGACTAAGATTTTGCAGCATCCAGCTCAGCCAGATTCAACCAGGTTTGCACCACGGTATCTGGATTGAGTGACAGGCTATCAATGCCCTGATCCATCAACCAGGCGGCAAAGTCCTCATGATCTGACGGCCCCTGCCCACAGATACCGACGTACTTACCCTGCTTCTTCGCGGCCTGAATCGACATCGACAGCAGCGCTTTAACCGCCTCGTTACGCTCATCGAACAGCGCAGACACCACGCCGGAATCACGATCCAGCCCCAGCGCCAGCTGGGTCATATCGTTCGAACCGATAGAGAAGCCGTCGAAATACTGCAGGAACTGTTCCGCCAGCAAGGCATTAGAAGGAATCTCACACATCATGATCACCTTCAGGCCATTCTCGCCACGTTTCAGACCCTGCTTGCCTAGCTCTTCCACAACGGCGGCAGCCTGGTCTACGGTACGCACAAACGGAATCATAATTTCGACGTTAGTCAGACCCATCTCGTTACGCACCCGCTTCACTGCTGCGCACTCTAACGCGAAACAGTCACGGAAGCTGTCCGCCACATAGCGACCCGCCCCACGGAAGCCCAGCATCGGGTTCTCTTCTTCAGGCTCATAACGCTCCCCCCCCACGAGGTTAGCGTATTCGTTGGATTTGAAGTCAGAGAGACGCACAATAACGCGTTTTGGCGCAAAGGCCGCACCCAGCGTGGCAATTCCCTCGGTCAGGCGCGCAATGTAGAATTCAACCGGATCGTCAAACCCTTTCATCATCTGACGAATCTGCTGCTGAATCTCTGGCGTCTGCTGGTCAAATTCCAGCAGCGCTTTTGGATGCACGCCGATCATACGGTTGATGATGAATTCCAGACGCGCCAGCCCGACCCCCTCATTGGGCAGGCAAGCAAAATCAAATGCACGATCGGGGTTACCGACGTTCATCATAATCTTCAGTGGCAGATCGGGCATGGTATCCACTTGTGAGCTGGTGACTTCAAAGTCCAGCAGATCCTGGTAAACGTAGCCGGTGTCGCCCTCCGCACAAGTGACCGTCACCTTATGGCCATCTTTGAGATGATCTGTCGCATCGCCACATCCCACCACCGCAGGAATACCCAGTTCACGTGCGATGATCGCGGCATGGCAAGTACGCCCACCACGGTTGGTAACAATCGCTGAGGCTTTCTTCATGATCGGCTCCCAATCCGGGTCCGTCATGTCGGTCACCAGCACGTCACCTTTCTCGATACGATGCATTTCGCTGATATCGTGAATCACCTTCACTTCACCCGCGCCAATACGATGTCCGATGGCTCGGCCTTCGACCAGCACTTTGCCTTTGCCCTGCAAGGTGTAGCGTTCCATCACCTGACCATTGGAACGGACAGTCTCCGGACGGGCCTGCACGATAAACAGCTTGCCGGTGTGACCATCTTTTGCCCACTCAATATCCATTGGGCGTTTGTAGTGCTGCTCAATCAACACCGCCTGACGCGCCAGATCTTGCACTTCGTCATCGGTCAGGCTGAAGCGGTCACGCTGTTCTTGATCGACATCTTCAATCCGCACCTGCTCCCCATGCTCTTGGGAATCGGCATACACCATGCGAATTTTTTTCGAGCCCATGGTTCGGCGTACAATCGCCGGGCGGTTAGCCGCCAGCGTCGGTTTATGCACGTAAAATTCGTCTGGGTTAACCGCGCCCTGCACCACCATCTCACCCAGACCGAACGCCGAGGTGATAAACACCACCTGGTCGAAACCGGACTCGGTATCTATGGTGAACATCACCCCCGATGAAGCGAGGTCCGATCGCACCATGCGCTGAATCCCGGCCGACAACGCCACACCGCGATGGTCGTAGCCTTGATGCACACGATAGGAGATCGCACGGTCGTTAAACAAAGAAGCATAAACGTGCTTCACGGCCACCAGCACCGCGTCAAATCCCTGCACGTTGAGGAATGTCTCTTGTTGACCGGCGAACGAGGCATCGGGCATATCTTCCGCCGTTGCAGAAGAACGCACCGCAAACGAAGCGTCGGGGTCATCAGAAGAGAGCTGCTCATAGGCTGTTCGTATCGCCTCTTCCAGTTCAGGCAAGAATGGCGTATCAACAACCCATTGACGAATTTGTTTGCCAGCTTTCGCCAGCTCTTCCACATCATCAATATCCGTAACGTCCAGCAAATCATAAATACGCTGGTTCAGTCCGCTTTGGTCGAGAAACAGATTAAAAGCGTAAGATGTCGTCGCATAACCGTTTGGCACGGATACGCCCAGAGACGACAAGTTCGTAATCATTTCTCCCAGGGAAGCATTCTTGCCCCCCACCCGATCAACATCATGCATGCCAAGCTGGTTGTACCAGAGCACTAGCGACTGTTGGTCTTGATTGGACATTGAGATTATCCTTCATTTAAATGATTGGAGCACATGGAACAATTTGCTATTCGCCAAAACAGCCTGGCACAATCAATAAATAAAGACTAAGTGTTGAATCGTTAAAGCAGAAAAAGAAACGCAAAATCGGATTAGTACCCGTCATAAATCGAGTTGCGCAACAGGCTTATTAACCGACCGCAAATGGCTACAGTGATATTTTTCCCTTTTTCAGAGGGTTAGAGATTGCTTTTCGTTGCGCAACAGCATCAGACTTTATTTCCCAGATTAAATGGAAAATGCGAGTAAATAGCGTTTTTCAAAACAGCATTTCATCTAATATTCCCTTTTGAAGAACAGCCTTGTGTGATGTGACCGTCACTGATATGGATATTTCATTTTATTTTTAATTAAAATGAAATATTGGCAGTGAGATTGTTATGTAAAAGTAAATGAGAGGATTGCTTGCCTATGAGCACTGAACGCAGTGTGTTCTACATTTCAGATGGCACCGCCATTACCGCTGAAGTTTTGGGGCACGCAGTGCTCTCACAATTTCCCGTTAGCACTAACAGTGTCACCCTGCCTTTTGTTGAGAATGTCCAGCGCGCGCAGGCGGTTAAAGCGCAAATTAATGCTTTGTACCAGCAGAGTGGCGTGCGTCCGTTAGTGTTTTTCTCAATTGTGACGCCTGACGTCCGCGAGATCATTCTGGAGAGTGAAGGCTTCTGTCAGGACATCGTGCAGGCACTGGTCGCCCCGTTGCAAAGCGAACTCGGTGTAGCTTCGATGCCCGTGGCGCATCGTACTCACGGGCTGACTGCCAGCAATCTGGGCAAATATGATGCGCGTATCGCCGCGATTGATTACACCCTGGCCCACGATGATGGTATTTCTCTGCGCGGTCTGGAAGATGCACAGGTCATTCTGCTTGGCGTCTCGCGCTGTGGCAAAACGCCGACCAGCCTCTATCTGGCGATGCAGTTTGGTGTGCGTGCGGCAAACTACCCCTTTATCGCGGATGACATGGATAATCTAAAATTACCCCCCGCATTACGCGCACATCAGCATAAGCTCTTTGGATTAACCATCGATCCCGAGCGCCTGGCGGCGATCCGTCAGGAGCGCGCCGAAAATACCCGGTATGCGTCAATGCGTCAGTGCCGCCTTGAAGTGGGTGAAGTCGAAGCGTTGTTCCGTACCCATCAAATTCGCTACCTCAACAGTACCAACTATTCGGTCGAGGAGATTGCCACCAAAATCCTCGACATTATGGGGCTGCGCCGCAGCATGTATTAGCGTGTAAGCCAGGCCGTAAAGCCTGGCTTCCGTCTTGAATAACTTTCCTTTCTTTTTAGCGGGTTGAATTCGCGAGCTATTGGTTTATTGTGACCACCATCACTTCCCGGTATTTCACCGCTGCGAAGAACAGAATTTTGAGAGTCCCAATGAACAAGACTGATGAACTGCGTACTGCGCGCATCGGCAGCCTGCTAACGCCAGCGGCCCTCGCGCAAGAACACCCTATTTCGGCGGAGATTGCCGCTAACGTCACCGCTGCGCGCCAGCGCATTGCCCGTATCCTGACGGGTGAAGACCCGCGCCTGCTGGTGATTATCGGTCCGTGCTCATTGCACGATCCCAAAGCGGCGATTGAATACGCCGAACGCCTGAATCTCTTGCGTGAGCGCTACAAAGATCGCCTTGAAATTGTAATGCGCGCCTATTTTGAGAAGCCGCGCACTGTGGTGGGTTGGAAAGGTTTGATTTCTGATCCTGATCTCGACGGCAGTTTTGACGTCAACCGCGGCATCGCTATCGCCCGCAAACTGCTGCTGGATATCAATGCACTGGGGATGCCGACCGCCACCGAATTTCTCGATATGGTGATCGGCCAGTTTATTGCCGACCTGATCAGCTGGGGCGCTATTGGCGCACGCACAACGGAAAGTCAGATCCACCGTGAAATGGCCTCGGCACTCTCCTGTCCGGTGGGTTTCAAGAACGGTACCGATGGCAACGTGCAGATCGCTGTAGATGCGATTCGCGCTTCTCGCGCCAGCCATATGTTCCTCTCGCCGGATAAACATGGCCAGATGACGATTTACCAGACCAGCGGCAATCCGCACGGCCATGTGATCCTGCGTGGCGGTAAGCAGCCCAATTACCATGCTGAAGATGTGGCGGCAGCAGCAGCGAACCTGCGTGATTTCAACTTGCCTGAGCAGTTGATTATCGACTTCAGCCACGGTAATTGCCTGAAGCAGCATCGCCGCCAGCGCGACGTCGCGGATGACATCGCCGCGCAGATTCGCCAGGGTTCACGTGCTGTTGCGGGTGTGATGATTGAGAGTTTCCTGCAGGAAGGTAACCAGAAGGTGGTGGGCGGTGAACCCTTAACTTACGGGCAGTCCATTACCGATCCCTGCCTTGGCTGGGAAGATAGTGAAGAAGTGCTGGAGAAACTGGCTGCCGCGGTAGACAGCCGTTTCTAATTAATTTAGCTGGAGCAACTCACTTCCAGCGTTTTGCCCCACTCGGGTGGCCGTTGGCGCAACTGCGCGCTAACGGCTGCATCACTAAACGGCTGCTGCAATGCCAGATGCAAGGTTTCCAACGCCGCAGTTTCCCCTTTCTCGACCTCTTCGATAACCTGCTGAGCCAGATAATTACGCAATATCAGCGCGGGATTAGCGGCTTTCATTACCGTTTGACGCTGTTCATCCGTCGTTTCATCTTGCAGCAGTCGTTGGCGATAAGTGTCATACCAGCGATCAAACGCCTCACGATCGATAAACTCATCGCGCAGCGGTGAACGGCTCTCCTGCTGTTGCGTATCGCTTAACAAACGGAACGTCAGCGTATAATCACTGTGTTCTTGCGTCATCAACTCCAGCAGCGAGGTGAGAATGGCGTTGTCATTCGCATCCGCGGTTAACAGCCCCAGCTTGGCACGCATCTTCTCACCCCAAACCCGCATCAGTTCGGTTTCATATTGACTCAGCGCCTGTTTGAGCTGATCCGTGGTCATTAACCCTGACAGAGCATGCGCCAGACGGTTGAGGTTCCACAGCCCAATCATCGGCTGGTTCTCAAACGCATAGCGGCCTTGATAATCACTGTGATTGCAGATGAAATCGGGCTGGTAATCGTCCAGGAAGCCGTAAGGACCGTAATCCAGTGTTAATCCAAGAATCGACATGTTGTCGGTGTTCATCACGCCGTGTGCAAAGCCGACACTCTGCCAGTGAGCGATCAGGCTCGCGGTACGTTTGACGATGTCGCTGAACCAAAGCTGATAGCGGTCAGCCTGATCGCGTAACTGCGGCCAGTGATGGTGAATGGCATAATCCGCCAGTTGGCGCACCTTCTCCTGTTCACCACCATAATAGAAGTGTTCGAAATGGCCGAAGCGCAGGTGGCTCTCCGCGATGCGCATCAGCATGGCGCCGCGCTCTTGGGTTTCACGCAACACTGGCTCTTCACCAATCGCCAGTGCCAGGGCACGCGTGGTGGGAATACCAAGGTGGTGCAATGCTTCGGAAGCCAGAAATTCACGCACGCTGGAGCGGATGACCGCGCGGCCATCGCCCATGCGTGAGTAAGGAGTGAGTCCCGCGCCTTTGAGGTGCCAGTCGAGTTTGCGCCCATTTTCCAGCTGCTGTTCGCCCAGCAAAATACCTCGACCATCACCTAACTGTCCGGCCCAGACGCCAAACTGATGGCCACTGTAGACCTGAGCCAGCGGTGCCATACCCGGCAGTAATTCACGACCGCTCCATACGCCATGGCCTTCGCCTTGAAACAGGTTTGGCTCCAGCCCCATTTCAGCCGCCAGCGGCGCATTGTGATAAAACAAGCGCCCACCTGCTAAGGGGGTCGGGGCCAGCGCGGTGTAAAAGCCCGGCAACTCTTGCTGCCAGCTATTGATAAATTGCATTAATACTCCAGTAGATGCAGGTGTGCAACGCACCGACATTGAGTGTATCGAAGTGAGGTTTAGTGTAACGCTGACACGAGGTGGAGAACAGGTGAAAGGATTACTGCTTTGAGGGTGTATGCAAGCTCACATCAGGATAAATAAGATCGCTTAACCGTTCCGCTTTAACAACCGGGAACAAATTTCCTTGCAGTTGCGCGCCATTTAACTGGCTAACTTTCTCCAGCAGCAGGCCATCGTCGACGCCACATATAATTATCTGGTCGGCGAAATCGGAAAACGTATCAATCATCGTTTGCATAAAAGGTGTAAAAGATGCACGTTTTGCAAGCCCCTGAATAAAGACCTTATCCAGTTTCAATACGTTAAACAGATTATCATAGACTGCGGTTGCAGGCGCTTTTCCCGCCCCAAACTGCGAGAGTGATAAACGGAATTCTTGCTGTAAGGAAGCTAAAAGCGGCTGCGCTTTTCCCTTGGCTAATTGCGGAAACGTTTCGCTGACATCCAGAATAATAAAAGAAAGTTGTTTAAATTTCCTTAACAGAAATTCGCTTTCCAATAGCATTGTGGCCATGGAATCATCAATACGTACCAAGGCGGTAATTTGATGTAACTCAAAAAATTCACGGTACTTTTCCAGCAATGAAAGCTGGCTCTGCAGTAAGCGTAATTGCTGCGCATCGTCTAACTGCGGCAACAACAAATCCTGCGGCAGCGTAATAGGTGCGCTGTCGTGGACGAATTGCGTCACCAGCTCGACCGAAGTCAGCTGGCCCGCCAGAGAGTAAACTGGATAAAACCAGGTTTCCGACTGATAGTCGGCAGATAAATGGACTTTCATTTCTACAGCCAGAAGCAGTGGCAATTGGCGCATCGTATATCAATGAAAACCACCAGGCAATAGGACCAAACGTTTGAAGAGACGCTGTTTTTATGCCTGATTAAGCGGTTTTAAGCCTGAGATAATACTTAAGCCAAATAACCGGGGTTAATATCCTTACCGATTAAATAAACTTAGCACTCTTTTTAGTATTGAAGAAAGGCTATTTAAAGTTCCATTTTAAATGAGAGTTAAGTCAGGCTTTGCCATCACAATTAATAATGCATAAAACCACGCGCCTTTTATGGCATTATTACCTAGTATGGTACTCAATCAGATGCGACGCGCTTGCCAAAATACTTTGCGCCAATAAACATTGTCTAGTGAGGAACGGATTACACCCTGACTGGTAGAGGCATGAATAAAGGTGTTATCGGTATCATAAATACCGACGTGCAGGCCATTTTCACCGCTGCCGGTCTTGAAGAATACCAGATCGCCAGGTAGCAGGTCACTTTTGTCGATTCGCGTGCCAATATCGGTTTGATCAATCGTGGAACGCGGCAGCTGCATGGCAAATTGATCACGGAAAGTCAGATAAACAAAGCCCGAGCAATCCACCCCACCGCGACTTAACCCGCCGTATCGATAAGGCGTTCCCCGCCAGTGTGTGAGTTGTTCATTGAGTTGGGCAATAACGGTAATCGAATCAGACAGGCGACCATTCGGCGGCGGTGCACGATGGCTGCTACAGCCTGCCAACAGCAGAACCAGAATAAAAACCGTAAGTCGCATCAGAATAATCCTTAAATCCGTCGCCCGGCAGACACTTTAGCGGTAAATCTGCCGTTCAGGCAACGACATTCAAGGGATAAACAGCAGCGGGCCTTGTGCGGTGTCGATTTGCTCGAAGTGAGTCTGATACAGCGGTGCCAGTTGTTCGGCAGTCAATACTTCCCGTGCGCCGCCTTGGCTCACCATACTTCCTTGATGCATTAACCACACAATATCCGCATGGCGCAGGCTATGATTGAGGTCGTGGCCACTGGCGATGATGGCGATGCCTGCGTGGCATAGGCTGCTCAGTAACTTATCCACCGCACGCTGTTGCGCGACGTCCAGCGCGGTCATTGGCTCATCCAGAATCAGCAACTTCCCGCGTGGATTGAGCAACGGATGAATCTGTAATACGACTGCGGCCAGCCGTACACGCTGCCATTCACCACCCGAAAGCTGTGTCAGGTTGCAGGTCAGTTTGTGTTGCAAGCTGAGCTGAGTGAGAACATCCGACAGCGTGGCATCTGCCTGGGGAGACGCCGATGAGCAATGTAGCCGCAGAAAGTGCCAAACCGGCATCGACCCTAATGCCAACTGCTGCTGAGGCAACCACGCGCGCAACTGCGCCAACGCAGCCCCACTTAAGGTCTCAAGTTGCTGGCCAGCTATCCGAATGCTGCCTTTAACAGGCAGCAGGCCTGAAAGCGCGCTTAACAGCGTGCTTTTGCCCGCGCCATTTGGCCCAACCAGGTGAACCAGAGAGCCAGCATTCAGGGTAAGGTCGACGGGAGTCAGTCGCCCTGCGACGCTCACTCCCTCGCACTGCAACAGCATTTACTCGGCCAATGCCTGCTCAACGCGTTTCAGGATAATCGGATCGTCTGGCGTCATATCCGGTGAGAAACGCGCAATTACTTTGCCCTGCTTGTTGATCAGGAATTTCTCGAAGTTCCACAGAATATCGCCTTCCGCTTTCGGCGCACGACCTTTGCTCACCATACGTTCCAGGAAACCGCTGCCTTCAGGACGCTGGGCCTCTGGCTGAGCCGCAGTCAGTTGCGCATACAGGGGATGGCGATTCGCCCCGTTGACGTCGGTTTTATCGAACATCGGGAAGGTCACACCATAAGTGGTGCTGCAGAACGTTTTGATCTCTTCATTACTGCCAGGTTCCTGCTCAAGGAACTGGTTGCACGGAAAACCGAGCACACTGAAATCTTTGTTCTGCCAGGCTTTTTGTAATGACTCAAGCTGCTCATACTGCGCCGTCAGACCACATTTAGACGCCACGTTAACCACCAGCAAGACTTTATCCTGATACTGCGCCAACGTGGTTTTTTCGCCATCCAGTGTAACCAGATCAGTTTGATAGATACTCATTGTTGATTCCTGTTGTTGAACCCAAGATGCCAGCCGCAGCTAGCGCGAAGACTTCACTAATAGCACAATAAATAGTGGTGCTCCCAGCGTGGCGGTCACCACACCAATCGGTAATTCCGCGGAGGTCAGCACCAGGCGCGCGATAATATCCGCCCCCAGCAACACCGCGGCACCCGCCAGAGCGGATGCCGGTAACAGATAACGATGATCACTCAAGCCACTCAGCCGAAGCAAATGTGGGATCACCAGTCCGACAAAACCGATTGCGCCGGCCATCGCCACACTGGCCCCCACCAGCCATCCCATTGCCAGCACTAACAGATTGCGCCACAGCAGCAGCGGTAAACCCAGCTGACGTGCTGAGGTCTCTCCCAGTGCCAGTAAATTGAGAGGGCGCGCGGTAGCGATGAGCAGTAACGTGACCGGCAACAGTGCCAGCATCATCCAGCCGTAACGCCAGTCAATGCCGCTGAAGCCGCCCATCATCCAGTACATCAGCTGGCGCAGATCGAGGCTGGTGCTAAAGTACACCGCCCACGTCATGATGGCGCTACAGATAATGCCGAGCGCCACGCCCGTCAGCAGCAGGCGAGTAGCCGATAGCTGACGGTGAGCAAAATGCAGCAGAATGAGGGTGATGAATAACGCACCCGCCATGGCGGCCAACGCCAGACTCCACAACGAGCCATTACCCAGCATCACCCCCAGCACTAGACCGATTCCCGCACCATTGGACACGCCCAGCAGGCCGGGTTCTGCCAGCGGATTATTAAACAGCGCCTGCATCACCACGCCACTCACCGCCAGCGCGGCACCCACCAGCAATACAGCCAGGGTGCGCGGCAAACGCAGTTGCCAGACGAAGAGGTCGTTCGATGCGCTAAACCATTGTGTGGGGGGGATCCAGTTATCACCGGCACACAGGCTAATGATGAACAGAAGCAGCACAGCGGCACTGAGTAGCATCAGCCAACGCTGGCTGCGGCGGTCGGCCTGTCGGGCAAGCTGGTCCAGCAGAGTCATAGAAAAGATTGGCTGAGAAAACAGAGATTTGATTGTAGTGGGATTGTGGCAAAAAGAAAGCGGCACCTGAAGGTGCCGCTGAGGAGACTTAATGACGCGGAGGAATCGGTTGACCGTGATCATCATGCTGGTTGTGATTATCACGCGGGTCGTTGTGCTGCTGGCGAGGCTGCGGTTTGTTGTCATGACGCGGTGCGTTGCCCGGGTGCTGTGACTGCCAGCCGTTACCGTTCCAGTAACCGTGTGGACCTTTCATACCAACACGTTGGTTATGATGCTGTTTCCACCACGTAGGCGCACGCCAGTCATAGCCATCCCAGTAGTAGCCACGTTTATCCTGGTCACCGATATGAATCGATACCCCTGGGGTGTTGATGTTGACAGAAACATTGGCACTGGCCAGCAGCGGCATTCCTAACAGGATGCTTAATAAAAGTGCTGTCTTTTTCATCAGCGAAAACCTCTTGTAATGTGATGGCGCTGTTATAACAAATGAAATGAGACAGTCACTATCGGCGAGTGCCGATTTTCATCCTATTTTCCGGATACTTACGAAATCCTGACAATATGGAAAGATTGCGTAGATCGCCTGTTTTTCAGCCAATAAAAAAGGCCGCTAAGCGGCCTTTTTGTCATACTGAAATTAGTCAGCGTCCTTCGGTGTCGCGTTCTCGACGCGACTTTTCAACTTCTGCCCCGGACGGAATGTCACCACCCGGCGGGCAGTGATTGGAATATCTTCTCCCGTCTTCGGGTTACGGCCTGGACGTTGGTTTTTGTCACGCAGATCAAAGTTACCAAATCCGGACAGTTTAACCTGTTCTCCGTTTTCTAACGCACGGCGAACTTCTTCAAAGAAGAGCTCAACCAACTCTTTGGCATCGCGTTTGCTCAACCCGAGTTTTTCAAACAGGTACTCTGACATTTCAGCTTTTGTAAGCGCCATAGGTTCAATCCCTCAAGGTTGCCTGGAATCGCTCTTTTAATGCCGCAACGCATTTGGCAACGGTCGCGGCAATCTCCTCTTCTTCGAGTGTCCGGCTGGTATCCTGCAAAATCAGGCTAATCGCAAGGCTCTTTTCGCCCTCGTTTACGCCCTTACCACGGTACACGTCAAACAAGTTTACGCCAACTACCTGATTTACGCCAACTTTCTTACACTCCGCGATGATATCTGCTGCGGGCACGTTTTCAGCCACTACCACAGCGATATCACGACGGTTTGCTGGGAAGCGTGAAATCTCGCGCGCGTCAGGCAGGACGCGGTCTGCGACCTTATTCCAAAGCAGTTCAAACACTAAGGTGCGGCCGTTGAGATCCAGCTTACGTTCCAGCTCCGGATGAACCACCCCGATAAATCCGATTCGTTCGCCACGTAAATAAATTGCAGCGCTCTGTCCTGGATGCAGCGCCGGATTGGCCTCTGCACGGAAAGAAATCTCATCAAGTTTACCGGTCAAATCCAGCAGCGATTCTAAATCGCCTTTTAAATCATAGAAGTCAACCGCCTGACGCGCCAGATCCCAATGCTCTTCGTAGCGATTACCGCTCAGTACGCCCGCCAGCATAAGATCCTGGCGAATACCGAGATCGGCCTGAGTATCAGGAACAAAGCGCAAACCGCTTTCAAACAGGCGTACACGGCCTTGCTGACGGTTCTGGTTGTACACCACAGCCCCTAGCAGACCGGTCCACAGTGACAAACGCATCGCGGACATATCGCTGGAAATCGGGCTTGGCAGAATCAGCGCTTCTTCACCGGGATGCAGCAGCTGCTGCACTTTCGGATCAACGAAGCTGTAAGTGATGGCTTCCTGATAGCCTTTATCCACCAGCAGGCTGCGCGCACGTTTCAGGGATAAATCCGCTTCGCGATGCTGTGTCATGATCAGGTTGGCTTTCACCGGCACATCAGGAATGTTGTTGTAGCCGTAGACACGCGCCACTTCCTCAACCAAGTCTTCCTCAATAGCCATGTCGAAGCGCCAGCTTGGTGCGACAGCTTTCCACTCGCCGTTGCCCACGGTCACTTCACAACCCAGACGCGTCAGAATGTCTGTGACCTGCTCATCGGCACTCACGTGACCAATCAGGCGGTCCAGCTTTTCACGACGCAGCGTGATGGTGGCACGCTCAGGCAATTTGCTGGCGTCAGTTTGATCGATAACTGGACCCGCTTCACCGCCACAGATGTCCAGCAGCAGCTGAGTCGCGCGTTCAATCGCTTTGAACTGCAGCGCAGGATCGACACCACGCTCGTAACGGTGTGAAGCATCGGTATGCAGACCCTGACGACGGGCACGGCCGGTGATCGCCAGCGGTTCAAAGAAGGCGCACTCGAACAGCACGTTTTGGGTCTGATCGTTCACACCTGAGTGCTCACCACCAAAAATACCGCCCATCGCCAGCGCTTTCTGATGGTCCGCAATCACCAGCGTGTCGCTGCTGAGTTTAGCTTCGGTGCCATCCAACAGCGTCAGCACTTCGCCCTCTTCCGCCATGCGCACCACGATGCCGCCATCAATGCGGTCGAGGTCAAAGGCGTGCATAGGCTGGCCGAGTTCCAACAGAACGTAGTTGGTGATATCCACAACCGGGTCGATTGAACGAATACCGCAGCGACGCAGTTTTTCACGCATCCACAGTGGCGTTGCCGCCTGCACGTTGATGCCTTTTACTACGCGGCCGAGATAACGTGGGCAAGCATCTGTGGCATCTACGCGAATGGGGAAGGTGTCAGAAATGGTCGCGTTAACGGGTTCAATAGTGGGCTCCGTCAACGGCAAGCCGTTAACCACCGCCACGTCGCGCGCGATACCGATAATACCGAGGCAATCTGCACGGTTTGGCGTTACGCTGATTTCGATGGTGTTGTCATCCAACTGCAGATAGCTACGGATGTCAGTCCCGATTGGTGCATCCGCTGGCAGCTCAATGATGCCACTGTGATCGTCGGAAATTCCCAGCTCAGAGAAAGAGCACAGCATGCCTTCTGAAGGCTCACCGCGCAGTTTTGCCGCTTTGATTTTGAAATCACCTGGCAGCACAGCGCCCACGGTGGCGACTGCCACTTTCAGACCCTGACGGCAGTTTGGCGCGCCACAGACGATGTCCAGCAGGCGATCGCCGCCTACATTGATTTTGGTGACGCGCAGTTTGTCGGCGTTCGGGTGCTGGCCGCACTCCACCACTTCACCCACCACCACGCCATGGAACGCGCCGGCAACCGGATCAACACCGTCCACTTCCAGGCCGGCCATGGTGATTTGCTCAGACAGCGCAGCGCTGTCCAGGGCTGGATTTACCCATTCGCGTAACCAGAGTTCACTGAATTTCATTGGATAACCTGCCCTTATTTAAATTGTTTGAGGAAACGTAAATCATTTTCGAAGAAGGCGCGCAGATCGTTAACGCCATAGCGCAGCATGGTAAGACGCTCCATACCCATACCGAAGGCAAAGCCAGAGTAGACCTCCGGGTCAATGCCGACATTGCGCAGAACATTTGGATGCACCATGCCGCAGCCCAAGACTTCCAGCCACTTGCCGTTTTTACCCATCACATCCACTTCAGCGGAGGGTTCGGTGAACGGGAAGTAAGAAGGACGGAAGCGAATCTGCAGGTCTTCTTCAAAGAAGTTGTTCAGGAAATCGTGCAGCGTGCCTTTCAGGTTGGTGAAGCTGATGTCTTTATCAACAATCAGACCTTCCATCTGATGGAACATTGGGGTGTGCGTTTGATCGTAATCGTTACGATAAACGCGGCCTGGCGCAATAATGCGAATCGGCGGTTGTTGGTTTTTCATGGTGCGAATCTGCACGCCCGACGTTTGAGTACGCAGCAGGCGCGTGGCATCAAACCAGAAGGTGTCATGGTCGGCACGCGCTGGGTGATGTCCAGGAATGTTCAAGGCGTCGAAGTTGTGGTAGTCATCTTCGATTTCCGGGCCGGTTACCACCGCAAAGCCTAACTCGCCAAAGAAGTTTTCAATACGGTCGATAGTGCGGGTGACCGGATGCAGGCCGCCGTTCTCAATACGACGACCCGGCAGTGAAACATCAATGGTTTCTGCAGCAAGACGCGCATTCAGTTCAGCACTTTCCAGCGTGTTTTTACGCTCGTTAAGACGGTCCTGCACCTGCTGCTTGGCTTCGTTGATCACCGCGCCTGCCGCTGGACGGTCTTCTGCTGGCAGTTCGCGCAGGGTGGTCATCTGCAGCGTAAGGTGCCCTTTTTTACCCAGAAATTCGACGCGCACGGCGTCCAGGGCGGCGATATCCGACGCCTCGTCGATAGCGGCCGTGGCACGGGCCACCAGGTCTGCGAGTTGGGACATGATTTCCTCTTCTTCCAGCCGGGCTGGTCAGTTCTTGTTGGGATCCTGCGATCCGATTAAGTGTCGCCAGAAACAAAAAAGCCTCCACGGGGGAGGCTTTCAGCGCGATTTTTCGTTTCTTTTCTTATGCGCAAAAGCCCCTGATTTTCAGGTGCTAAAGTAAAAAAAGAAACGGAAAATAGCAGCGTGCATGCTTGCGTTACCTTGTCTTGATAGAAACCGCACTATTGAAAAGCCCAGCGGTTAAAATGTCAATCATTTGCGTGAGTTGCAGACAATAAAAAAGGGAGCAAGCTCCCTTTTTCACCTGACTTACGCCAGAGCTGATTTCGCTTTTTCAACCAGTGCCGTGAAGGTCACTTTGTCGAATACTGCGATGTCTGCCAGAATCTTACGGTCGATTTCAATAGAGGCTTTTTTCAGGCCATTGATGAAACGGCTGTAAGAGATACCGTTCTGACGAGCCGCTGCGTTGATACGCGCGATCCACAGTTGACGGAACTGACGCTTACGTTGACGACGGTCACGGTAAGCATACTGACCAGCTTTGATAACAGCCTGGAAAGCAACGCGGTAAACACGTGAACGTGCACCGTAGTAGCCTTTAGCTTGTTTTAAGATTTTCTTGTGACGTGCGCGAGCAATTACACCACGTTTTACGCGAGCCATGTGAGCTCTCCTATATCATATTCTGTGACGCCCTATTCCCTGCAATACGCAAAGTGTTCGGGCAGATTTATAAAAAGTTTACTTATGCGTATGGCAGGCAGGCAACAACCAGGCCCAGATCGCCTTTAGACACCATGCCTTTCGGACGCAGGTGACGTTTACGCTTGGTAGACTTCTTAGTCAGAATATGACGCAGGTTCGCGTGCTTACGCTTGAAGCCGCCAGAAGCGGTCTTCTTGAAGCGCTTAGCCGCGCCACGGACAGTTTTAATCTTTGGCATTTTTACAAATATCCACTTCGCATTGTTAATAAAATGAACCAGACAGGCGAATAAAATTCCGCACAGCGCAAACGCTGCGCGGGTTTATTACTTGAAGGCCTACTGTTTCTTCTTCGGTGCGAGCACCATGATCATCTGACGACCTTCGATCTTCGAAGGGAAGGATTCGACAATCGCCAGATCTAAATCATCACACAGGTCTTTACGGACGCGGTTAAGCACTTCCATACCGATCTGCTGGTGCGCCATCTCACGACCGCGGAAACGCAGCGTGATTTTGGCTTTATCGCCCTCTTCCAGAAAGCGAATCAGGTTGCGTAGTTTGACCTGATAGTCGCCATCATCGGTACCAGGACGGAATTTAATTTCCTTAACCTGGATAACTTTCTGCTTCTTCTTCTGCTCCTTAGAAGACTTACTCTTTTCATAAAGGAACTTGCCGTAATCCATAATACGGCAAACCGGCGGTTCGGCGTTCGGGCTGATTTCAACTAAATCTACGCCAGCTTCTTCGGCTTTCTCAATTGCTTCACGCAATGAAACGATGCCAAGTTGCTCGCCGTCTACGCCAGTTAAGCGCACTTCGGTAGCACGGATTTCGCCGTTGATACGGTTCGGACGCGTCGGTTGTACTCGTTTTCCGCCTTTAATAACCTTATTCCTCTAATTGGTGAAGATGTCGGCTGCGAATCTCTTGTTGCAGCTTCTCAACAAACACATCTACGTCCATGCTCCCGAGGTCTTTACCACGGCGGGTGCGAACAGCAACTTTGCCTGCTTCCACCTCTTTCTCACCGCAAACCAGCATATAAGGGACGCGACGTAATGTGTGCTCGCGGATTTTAAAGCCTATCTTCTCGTTTCTCAAGTCTGCTTTGACACGAATGCCTGCTTTCTGCAATTTCTTTGTCAATTCGCTGACATAATCTGCCTGGCTGTCGGTGATATTCATCACTACAGCCTGCACGGGTGCCAGCCAGGTCGGGAAGAATCCTGCGAACTCTTCGGTCAGGATGCCAATAAAGCGCTCCATGGACCCCAGAATTGCACGGTGGATCATTACCGGTGTCTGGCGATCGTTGTTTTCACCCACATAAGTGGCGTCCAGACGTTTTGGCAGGGAGAAGTCTAGCTGAACGGTGCCACACTGCCATGCGCGGTCGAGGCAATCGTACAGGGTAAACTCGATTTTCGGGCCGTAGAAGGCGCCTTCTCCTGGCTGATATTCAAACGGAATTTCGTTTTCCTTCAGCGCTTCTGCTAAATCGACTTCCGCACGGTCCCACATTTCGTCGGTACCGATGCGTTTTTCCGGACGGGTAGACAATTTCACCACGATTTTTTCAAAACCGAAGGTGCTGTACATGTCGTACACCATGCGGATACAGCTGTTCACTTCATCACGTACCTGATCTTCGGTACAGAAGACGTGAGCATCATCCTGGGTAAAGCCACGAACACGCATCAGGCCGTGTAAGGCACCTGATGGTTCGTTACGGTGACAGCTACCAAACTCTGCCATGCGCAGCGGCAGGTCACGGTAAGATTTCAGACCCTGATTAAAGATCTGCACGTGTCCTGGGCAGTTCATCGGCTTGATGCAATATTCACGGTTCTCAGAAGAAGTGGTGAACATCGCCTCTTTGTAGTTTTCCCAGTGGCCGGTTTTTTCCCACAGCACGCGGTCCATCATGAACGGACCTTTCACTTCCTGGTAGTCGTACTCTTTCAGCTTGGTACGGACAAACACTTCCAGTTCACGGAAGATAGTCCAGCCGTCGTTGTGCCAGAACACCATGCCTGGCGCTTCTTCCTGCATATGATACAGGTCAAGCTGCTTACCGATTTTACGGTGATCGCGCTTCGCCGCTTCTTCCAGACGCTGCAGATAGGCAGCCAGCTGCTTCTTATCGCCCCACGCTGTACCGTAAATACGCTGCAGCATTTTGTTATCGCTGTTGCCGCGCCAGTAAGCACCGGAAATTTTCTGCAGTTTGAAGTGATGGCAGAAACGCATATTCGGCACGTGCGGACCGCGGCACATGTCGATGTATTCTTCATGATGATACAAACCAGGTTGATCATCGTGACTGATGTTTTCATCAAGAATGGTGGTTTTGTAGCTTTCGCCACGCTCAGCAAACACATCACGTGCTTCCTGCCAGCTCACCTTTTTCTTCACGACATCGTAATTTGTCTCAGCCAGCTGGTGCATGCGCTTTTCCAGCAGCTCAAGATCTTCCTGCGTCAGGGTGTGTTCGAGATCGACATCATAATAGAAGCCGTTATCGATCACCGGACCAATCGCCATTTTGGTATTCGGCCACAGCTGCTTGATTGCATGACCTAACAGGTGCGCGCAAGAGTGACGAATAATTTCCAGACCAGCTTCATCTTTGGCGGTGATAATTGCCACCTGAGCATCTTCGGTGATCGGATCAACCGCATCCACCAATTCGCCATTTACGCGGCCGGCAATACAGGCTTTCGCCAAACCCGGACCGATATCCAGAGCGATATCCATCACGCTGACCGGACGGTCAAAAACGCGCTGGCTGCCATCAGGAAGAGTAATTACTGGCATTTCATATCCTTATTGCAGTGGTAAGCCACACGAAAGCCTACATGCAAGATTCAGTTTCGTTTGAGTAGCCCGGCGTAATGTCAGACCCACGTTGTCGGAATGACGCCAGGAGTGTAAAGCGCCGGAGATAATAGCAGCTTTCACTCGCCAGCAAAACCCATCAAAAATGCGCTAAGCCAAAGAGAGATAAAAAAAAACCGCTACGCGGCACAGACCGGGTAGCGGTTGTTCAATCCGATCTCGCTTACATCGCGTAGGAGAGCTGAATCGTGGTTTTGGTGTCGGTACGATCCGGCGCAGATTCCGGCGGATTGTTGTTCCAGGTCACGTTGTATGCCAGCTTCAAAGCGAAGTGGGCATTGATTGCCACTTGCAGGCCGGTTTCAGAGTTGACGGTGGTGTCATCTCCGAAGCTGCTCAGAACGGAGACACCCTGAATGAACTTGGTGGTGTCCGTCAGCTGCCACTGATAGCTGACCGCGCCATAACCCAGCGCTTTGGTTTCATGACCACCCGCGTGGAAATCGTCATAACGCACACCCGGACCGAATTCAGCACGCAGTGAGTGCACTGGGCCGTTCAGGATCTGGCGACCATAACCTGCAGTCAGTACGTCACGTGAATCATAACCGTTGAAACGATCGCTCAACCAGCTTGCCTGACCGAACAGGTAGTCAGCGCTGTTGAGGTTGTAACGGGTACGGCCACCGAGGCTGTAAGTCTCTGACGAACGCTCATCATTTGAGGAGTTGTTCGCAGCATTACCCCAAAGACTGTAAGCGGTGTTGGTCTGATACCAGGTCATGTTGGTCGCAGCACTCAGCGCTGAGCTGGTGGTGTTACCGGTCTGAGCCAGATATCCCGCTGACGCGCTGCCTTCAAACGGTTTTTTCGCCGTTGAAGGGTCATCCATGGAGGTGAATACGGTGTTATCTGCAAATGCCTGGTGACAAAATGCTCCAGCAGAGAGCAATAAAACAGCGGACAGCTTATTAAAGGCTTTCATTAAATGTGACCCGTACGACAGTTTAAAAAATGATGAGTCTGAAGAGTTTTCCCGGCCAATCAATGCAATTTACGGTAAGTTTTGTAAAAAAATATGAAAGCGCCAGAAAAGCCAGGTTTCGTGTGGAAACCGCCCGTGGAATGAGACCTTTCCCATTTCCGGCGCGCATTATAAGAGGCAATTAGCGAAATAGCAGCTTAATTGCTACAAGAATTTTCCGAACCCTGCTGACACAGATTTACGCCCCTTCCCGGTCAGAATTGAGCAGAATTCGCTCTATCCGTTGCGCTGGTCTACGCTGAAATTTGTTCCATTACAATGAGGTGAAAGATGAGCGACCATGACCTTAAACGTTACGTTGTCACGCTAAACTATCTGGATGCGAGCTTAAGTGATTTGCAGTCCCTGAACAGTGTCATGGTAAATGGCGGTTATAGCACCACGTTGCACGATGAGAACGGCCACGCACATGAGTTGGGTACAAATAGTTATGGCCTGATAAGTGCACTGGAACAGCAGGATGTCATCGAGCAAACAATCGGGTTAGCTGAAGTGGCTTTGCATCGTAAACCGGAAGTGGTGGTCACCACTCTGAACGCTTTTTTGAAGGCGCAATCCTGAAGCGTGCAAAAATTAGGCAGCACCACTGGTTTTGCTGAAGTTTTGCGCGTTACAATCACACTTACGCAGCGAATAAAGAGGATTACCCAATGTGGTCAGCCGTTAGTCGTCTGTTAAGCGAACATGTCGGCAGTGCCGAAATCACTGAACGTCACGAGTTACTCGGTGGAGATGTCCATCCTGCCTGGCGTATTCGTTATGGTGAATTGGAGGTGTTCGTTAAGTGTAATACCCGCGATATGCTCACCCTGTTCAGTTGGGAAGCCGATCAACTTGATTTGCTCGCGCGTACCCAGACCGTTCGCGTACCCAAGGTGTATGGCGTAGGCAGCGATCGCGACAGCAGTTTTCTGCTGCTGGAGTATATTCATCCCGACCCTCTCAATGAGCACAGTGCCTTCCAACTCGGTCAACAATTAGCGCATCTGCACCAATGGAGTGAGCAGCCGCAGTTTGGCCTCGACTACGACAATAACATCACCACATCACCGCAACCCAACAGTTGGCTACGGCGCTGGTCCGTGTTCTTCGCTGAACAACGTATTGGATGGCAGTTACAACTCGCGGCTGAAAAAGGGGTGCAGTACGGCAATACAGAGTTGATTGTTGATTGTGTGCAGCGCGCCCTGGCTAACCATCATCCTCAGCCCTCTTTGTTACACGGTGATTTGTGGCCTGCTAACTGTGCAGGCAGCAGCAGCGGGCCATGGTTGTTTGATCCGGCCTGTTATTGGGGAGATCGCGAATGTGATTTAGCAATGCTGAGCTATTACGCCGATTTGCCTCGGCAGATTTACGAGGGTTACCACGCCGTGTGGCCGCTGGCGGAAGGTTTTTCACAGCGTCAGCCGGTTTACCAACTGTATTATCTGTTGAACCGTGCCAATGTGTTTGCTGGCAACTGGGCAAATGAAGCGCAATTCGCCATTGACCAGTTGCTGGAAGAAGATGTGTCAGGACAGCGTCAGGCCAAACCGGCCTGACCGCTTAAAGCATGCCTAACAGCTTGAGTACAAAGTATCCGGCAATCACAATGACGATGGGCAGGATATAGAGCGGGAATATCTGTAGCAGGATGGTGTGGCGCGGCACATGGATTTTTTCTTCCAGCTGCGCGCGAGTCCGCCCTTCCGAACCTTTCGCTTGCTCCAGAATCATTTGATCCTCTATCCCTTCTTTAATATGGCGAGATTGACGCCACATCCGTGCACCAGACGCCTGCAACGCAATCCCGACAAAGATCAGGATGTAGATGATCCAGAAGCCGATGTTGGCACCGCCGTTGAATTCAGGCACCGGAGAGTTTTGCCAAAATACGTTTAAAAACGGCGTGTTGAACTTGACCATATCCACCATGACGTGGACAAAATCGAGCATGACGGCATCAATGCCAGGCTGCTTTTCACTGTGTTTAAACATGAAGCCGAGGATTGAGATGATGGTCGATAGCAGCGCTGGAATGAAAATGACCCAGCCGGCCACTCGCTTAAGGATGGCGATGCGGCCAGCCTGTTGATAAGTCATGGTGTTTCCTTCACATACAGTAGTTTTGCCCTAAGTCTACCTGCACTGATGCATTTTTTCCTGAAAAATGCGTAACCTGCCGTGAGTCGGTTTTCCAGGCCTGCCATGTTAAGGTATGACAAATTTTTAAACGGAGCTGTTGTATGTCTTATCGTCGCCCTGTCGTGGCCGCTATTTTTGATATGGACGGATTGCTGATCGATTCAGAGCCGTTATGGGATCAGGCCGAGCTGGATATTTTTTCCAGTCTGGGTGTGGATATCTCCCGCCGCCACGAACTGCCGGATACCTTAGGTCTGCGTATTGATCAGACCGTGCGCATGTGGTTTGAAGCGCTGCCGTGGAATGGGCCAGATCAAGCCGAAGTGACGCAGCGGATTATTGCGCGTGCGCTGGGCTTAGTTGAGGAGACACGACCACTGTTGCCGGGTGTGGAGCAGGCTCTGCAACTTTGCCAACAGCAGGGATTAAAAATCGCCCTCGCCTCTGCGTCTCCTCTGTTTATGTTAGAGCGTGTGCTGGAGATGTTCGATCTGCGTCACTATTTCGATGCTATTGCGTCGGCGGAAGCCCTTCCTTATAGCAAGCCACATCCTCAGGTGTATCTGGATGCTGCCGCTAAGTTGGGTGTTGATCCGTTGAACTGCGTGACGCTGGAAGATTCGTTTAATGGCATGATCGCCACTAAAGCTGCACGCATGCGTTCCATCGTGGTGCCAGCGGAATCGCATCGTGACGATGCACGTTGGGCGCTGGCGAATGTGAAGCTGGCGGATTTGACAGAGCTGCGGGCTGAGCATCTGTTTAACTAATGCCATCGGTTCGGTCGCTGTACGTTCAGGCGCTCAAGCCAGGACAGACCCGTCCGATCGCAAAGACAACACGCATCCCTGCAGATCGGCCGGGCCATCCTTGGCCCGGACGCTTTGCTCTTCGGACGGGTCTGTCCTGTCTATAGCACGTTAATCATCGCTTTAATAAATGCATGCATTGTGCGTTTTTGATCGTCCACACAAATAAATAAAACAACGTTTCATTTTTATTGAATTACCATCCCATCCTGCCTAAGATGCCCAAAGACCCGATTCGGGACACTTCCTTTAACATTGAGAGGCCTGAGATGGACGTTCGTCAAAGCATCCACAGTGAGCATGCAAAGAATCTCGATACTGCGGGACTGCGCCGCGAATTCTTGATCGAAAAGATCTTTGAGGCAGATAACTACACACTGACCTACAGCCATATTGACCGCATCATTATCGGTGGCGTGATGCCGGTGCAGCAGTCGGTGACTATCGGAGAGGAAGTCGGCAAGCAGTTGGGCGTCAGCTATTTTCTTGAACGCCGTGAATTAGGGGTGATAAATGTCGGCGGGCCGGGATTGATTGACGTTGATGGTAAAACCTGGGAGATCGGCCATCAGGAGGCCCTGTATGTGGGGCAAGGGACGAAGCGCGTCATCTTCCGCAGCAGCGATGCCCGCCATCCTGCAAAGTTCTACTACAACAGTGCACCGGCGCATACGCGCTATCCCGACAGGAAAATCACGCTGGAGGATGCCGTCAAAGCCACACTGGGCGATGCCGCCACCTCGAACCGTCGCACCATCAATAAATTCATCGTGCCGGACGTCCTTCCCACCTGTCAGCTCACCATGGGATTGACCCGCCTTGATGATGGTAACCTGTGGAATACCATGCCCTGCCATACCCATGAGCGCCGCATGGAAGTGTACTTCTATTTTGATATGCCAGATGACAGCGCCGTGTTTCATATGATGGGACAACCACAAGAGACGCGCCATTTACTGGTGCATAACGAGCAAGCGGTTATCTCACCCAGTTGGTCTATCCACGCCGGTGTCGGCACCCAACGCTATACCTTTATCTGGGGCATGGTCGGTGAAAATCAGGTGTTTGATGATATGGACCACGTCAGTATCAGCGCGCTGCGCTAACAGGAGGCACAATGATCCTTAACGCATTCAATCTCGAAGGCAAAGTTGCGCTGGTGACCGGCTGTAATACTGGCTTAGGCCAGGGGATGGCATTGGGTCTGGCGCAAGCAGGCTGCGATATCATTGGAGTAAACCGCGCAGGTCCGGCTGATACCCAAGCCAAAGTCGCAGCGTTGGGGCGGCGCTTCTGGTCCATTCAGGCCGATCTCACCAAGCCGACAGGGGTGCCGCACATTGTCGAGCAAGCCGTTGCCTGTGCCGGGCGCATTGATATCCTGGTCAACAATGCCGGTATTATTCGCCGCGAAGATGCACTCAATTTTAGTGAGCAAGACTGGGATGATGTGATGAACATCAACAGCAAAAGCCTGTTTTTCCTGTCTCAGCACGTTGCCCGCCAGTTTATTGCGCAGGGTAACGGCGGCAAGATCATTAACATTGCCTCAATGTTGTCATTCCAGGGCGGTATTCGCGTACCTTCTTATACCGCATCGAAAAGCGCAGTAATGGGCTTAACCCGCCTGATGGCGAATGAGTGGGCCAAACACGGCATCAACGTCAACGCTATTGCACCGGGTTATATGGCAACCAATAACACCGAGCAACTGCGCAGCGACGAATCGCGTAATGAAGAGATCCTGGGACGTATTCCATCGGGCCGTTGGGGTAACCCCGATGACATGATGGGGCCGATCGTGTTTCTCGCCTCAAGCGCGTCTGACTATGTTCAGGGATATACGTTGGCCGTCGATGGTGGATGGTTAGCACGCTAAGCTAACCTGTTCTTTTCCCGCGTCATTATGACGCGGGGGAAGTGAAAAATATTAACGCTTCGTTACAGCGTCACCATTCTCATTTACTGGATAAATCCCTATACTGGATGCATCGACAGTTTTTGCAGCCAGGTTTCATCATGACGGCCGAAGGCCATATCATTTTTGCCATTGCCAGCGCGATTTTTGCCAAGCGCGCGGAGTTGACGCCGGTTTTGGCTAGCGCCGATTGGTGGCATCTTGTGCCTGCTGCGCTGTTGACTTGCCTGCTGCCTGATATCGATCATCCTAAATCCGTGCTGGGCCAGCGTTTAAGATGGATATCCCATCCGATTGCGCGCGCCTTCGGCCATCGCGGCTTTACGCACAGCTTGCTGGCGGTCGCGGTCAGCTTGTGGCTGTTCCAGATTAATGTTCCCGCCGACTGGTTTTTACCCGCAGATGTGTTGCAGGGCATGACGCTGGGTTATCTCAGCCATATCATCGCCGATATGCTTACCCCCGCTGGCGTCCCGCTGCTGTGGCCCTGCCGCTGGCGCTTTCGCCTACCTTTGCTGAATAGCCAGAAAGGCAATCAACTAGAGCGTGCGTTGTGCCTGGCATTGGTGGGTTATGCACTGTGGTTCCCGCCCGGCACGCCCTCTTTTGGTGCTAACGGCTGGCCAGAACAACTGTTCAATACGCTACAAAATGGAGTGGGTCGGGTAATAAACGGACAGAAAGAGCAATAAGCATACAAATTGCGAGATTTAGTTATAAGCCATTCTTTTTGGATATAAGCCTGCACTTTCATGAACTGGTAACATTCCTGACATTCCCTGACGGGAATTGACTATTTTCCGCGCCAGCTCATGACGCTGCGCGGCTCATCTCTGGAGTCGAGCATGGATTTTCCCCTCATTCTTAATATCGTGGCCTTTGTCGCGCTGCTGATTGTTCTCAATCGCATTGGCAACCAAAGCTGGAGTTTGTCGAAGCGCGTACTCACCGGTCTGGTGTTTGGCGTGTTTTTCGGTTTGGCGCTGCAAACCATTTATGGTGAGAACAGCCCGGTCGTGAAGGACTCGATTAGCTGGTTCAATATTGTCGGTAATGGCTATGTGCAGTTGCTGCAGATGATCGTCATGCCTTTAGTGTTTGCCTCTATCCTCAGTGCCGTTGCGCGTCTGCATAATGCTTCTTCACTGGGCAAAATCAGCGTACTGACCATTGGTGTGCTGCTGTTTACCACCGCCATCTCCGCCTTGGTAGGCGTGCTGGTCACCGGACTGTTTGGCCTGAGCGCGGAAGGTTTAGTGCAAGGTGCCCAGGAAACCGCCCGTCTGAGCGCGATTCAGAGCAACTATGTCGGCAAAGTGGCTGATTTGAGTACGCCGCAGTTACTGCTCTCCTTTATCCCGAAAAATCCGTTTGCGGACATGGCGGGTGCTAACCCAACCTCAATCATCAGCGTGGTGATTTTCGCCGCCTTCCTTGGTGTCGCGGCTTTGCAGTTGTTGAAAGATGACAAAGTCAAAGGCGAGCGTGTGCTGGTAGCTATCGATACCCTGCAATCCTGGGTGATGAAGCTGGTGCGTTTGATCATGAAGCTCACCCCTTACGGCGTGCTGGCGTTGATGACCAAAGTGGTAGCGGGCTCTAACCTGCAAGACATCATCAAACTGGGTGGTTTCGTGGTGGCTTCTTACCTTGGTCTGGCCATCATGTTCGGGGTGCATGCCCTGCTGCTGTCAGTTAATGGCATTAACCCAATGCGTTTCTTCCGCAAAGTGTGGCCAGTGATTACCTTCGCCTTCACCAGCCGTTCCAGCGCGGCCAGCATTCCGTTGAATGTGGAGACGCAGACGCGCCGCCTGGGTGTGCCAGAATCGATTGCCAGCTTCTCTGCCTCGTTTGGTGCCACTATCGGTCAGAACGGCTGTGCTGGTCTCTATCCGACCATGTTGGCGGTGATGGTCGCGCCAACCGTGGGCATCAATCCATTTGATCCGATGTGGATTGCCACCCTGGTCGGTATCGTCACTCTCAGCTCTGCCGGTGTGGCTGGCGTGGGTGGTGGTGCCACCTTCGCGGCACTGATTGTCTTGCCTGCGATGGGTCTGCCAGTGACGTTAGTCGCCCTGTTGATCTCCATCGAACCGTTAATTGATATGGGCCGTACCGCCTTGAACGTCAATGGTTCGATGACGGCCGGTTCTTTGACCAGCCGCTGGCTCGGTTTGACCGATAAAAAAGTACTGGAAAGCGACGAACACGCCGAACTGGCGCACCGCTAATCTTCCACAGCCAGACAACGGCAGGCCGCAAAGCCTGCCGTTTTTTTTGGCTTCAGCTCCGCAATTCAGCCTAATCGTGGTGCCAGCGTCAGGAAAGTGTTAAGCATGGTAAACAGACGAAAAATCAGCCATTTTTCACTTGAGTTTTAGCGTGCAAAGGCTAATTCTGCTATCAGTCATAGCAGGAGAAACACCGATGAAAAACGTTATCGCCTCGGTGCTGGCGTTAACCTTATTAACACCAGCCATTAGTTTTGCCCACCCTTACGGATGGGGACCAGGTCCAGGTCCACATTGGGGTGGCGGTCCACGTTGGGGTGGCCCCGGCCCGCTGCGCTTCTTACCTGAAGCGGCAACTGCGGTGCTGATCGGCGGCCTGACCTATTACATGCTGAATGGCAATTACTATCAACGTCAGGGTGACACCTACGTCGTGGTGCAAGCGCCTGAAGCGCCACCATCAGGCGGTATGCGGGTGCTGGATTTCAACGGTAAGCGCTACTATGTGCAGGAAGGCCACTATTACCAGCGCGAAGTCGGTGGTAATTATGTCGAGGTGCCGCGTCCCTACGGACTCTAAGCCCAACGAAAAACGGCCCGTCTTAGACGGGCCGCTTCGTTAATCTGTCACGCTTACTGTGCGGCTTGCGGGTCAGTATCGTAATCTTTGCAGCTCTGGAAACCGTAGTTCATGACGCGACCCACATCGTTGTAACTCACGAAGTAGGTTTGTTGTTTACCATCACGCTCACCGATAACATAAGTCTGGCAAGTACCACGGGCATGCACCATGGTAATTTCAGTCGACGGCGGTCCAGCAATCTGGCGAACCTGGTCGCGGGTCATGCCTTTTTTCACATCCTTCACCACCGGCTTAGTCACATAGCTTTCGGCTTTGTCATAAGTCGTACAACCAGACAGGGCTACCAGCGTTAACGCAGTAGCGATACATCCCAGCACTTTATTCATCTTTATATTCCTCATACTTTGTCCATGTCACACTAATCCTGGAACATAAATCCAGATTTATCAAATCACTGGCTTCGCTTTCAGCCCATTCTGAAGCGTTAGTTTTTCGTAAAGTTGCTGTGTTGCGGCCTCCCGCTTCGTATAATCCTCCGGCAAAAAAATCTTAAGACAGAAAGAAAACAGAGGATCAATGACACCTGCACACTCCAATCGGCTGGTTTACGCCATTACGCTCGGCTTGCTGGCGGCACTCGGGCCGTTATGTATCGACCTGTATTTACCCGCACTACCAGAACTGGCTCGCGACCTGCACACCGAAACCGCCACAGCACAGCTGAGTTTAACCGCCGGTCTGCTAGGTCTGGGCGCAGGCCAACTGCTGTTTGGTCCCATGAGCGACAAATTCGGTCGTATTAAACCGTTGCTGTTATCGCTGGTGCTGCTGTTTATTGCCTCGATTGGCTGCGCACTGGCTAAAGATATTCATTCACTGCTGGTCGCTCGCCTGTTTGAAGGCTTAGCGGGCGCGGGCGGCGCAGTCCTGTCGAGAGCCATCGCGCGCGATATGTACAGCGGCCATGAATTAACGCGATTCTTCGCGCTGTTGATGTTAGTTAACGGCCTGGCACCGATTGGTGCACCGGTGCTTGGTGGCGTACTGATGACGGTGCTGAACTGGCGCGGCATTTTCGTGGTGTTGGGCTGTATTGCGGTGTTACTGATTTTCCTCGCGCGCTGGAAGCTACACGAAACCTTGCCCGCTGAACGTCGTAGCCAGGGCTCGATCTTTTCCGCATGGGCCGCGCTGGGCCAGGTTGTCACCCATCGTCCCTTTATGGGCTTCTGCCTGACGCAAGGTTTCATGATGTCAGGGATGTTTGCTTACATCGGCGCATCGCCATTTGTACTGCAACAGATTTATGGTTTATCACCGCAGGCGTTCAGTTTTTGCTTCGCTGCTAACGGCATCGGTCTGATTATTGCATCACAAACCAGTGCCCGATTGTGCCCGCTGTGGGGTGAGTATCGCGTGTTGAAAGGGGGACTAGCATTGGCATTCGTCGCCTCAAGCTGTCTGTTGCTGGCGGGACTGACCCACGCTGCCCTGCCGGTGATTTTGGTTGCGCTGTTCTTTACCATCGCCAGCAACGGTGTGATTGCCACCACCGCGTCATCCCTGGCGATGCAGAGCCAGGGACATCGCGCAGGCAGTGCCTCAGCGGTCATTGGTGTCACCATGTTTACGCTGGGCGCAATCAGCGTGCCCGTCACCGGACTGGGCGGCACCTCGGTAGTCAGCATGACGGGTACTATTTTTGGCTGCTTCATGCTGGCAATTTTGATGTTCATCGTATTGGCGAAAAAGCCTAAAAGCGCCTGAAAATCCTGCAAATAAGTGCGACAGCAAGCCTCGCGGCTTGTTGTTTGCCAGCAGAGGGGTTAGCTTTAACAAATGATTCGCATTGTGCCGTCAGGCTACAGACTTGAGGAGAGGTTCATGTCACTGCAGCAGGAAATCATTGAAGCCCTTGGTGTAAAACCCGTTATCGATGCACAGCAGGAAATCCGCGTAAGCGTTGATTTTCTGAAGTCCTACCTGAAAGCCAATCCCTTTTTAAAAACTCTGGTGCTGGGTATCAGTGGCGGCCAGGACTCTACGCTCACCGGCATCTTGTCACAAACCGCAATTCGCGAACTGCGTGAAGAAACCGGCGACAACGATTACACCTTTATTGCGGTACGCCTGCCGTACGGTGTGCAGGCTGATGAACAGGATTGTCAGGATGCGCTGGCATTTATCCAGCCAGACCGCACGCTGGTGGTGAATATCAAAGAGGCGATTCTGGCCAGTGAACGTGCGCTGAAAGAAGCGGGCATCGTGGTCTCTGATTTTGTGCGCGGCAACGAGAAAGCCCGTGAGCGTATGAAAGCGCAGTACAGCATCGCTGGGATGACCAAAGGGGCTGTCGTCGGTACCGACCACGCGGCAGAAGCCATTACCGGTTTCTTCACCAAATACGGTGATGGCGGCAGTGACATTAACCCAATCTTCCGTCTGCACAAAGGTCAGGGCAAACAGTTGCTGAAAACTCTGGGCTGCCCGGAACATCTTTACCTGAAGCACCCAACGGCTGACCTGGAAGATGATCGCCCTGGCTTGCAGGATGAAGTGGCGCTTGGCGTCACTTACCAGCAGATTGATGCCTATCTGGAAGGTAAAACCATTGATGCCGCCGCTGCGAAAACCATCGAAGGCTGGTATCTGAAAACCGAACACAAACGTCGCCCACCGATCACTGTGTTTGACGATTTCTGGAAGAAGTAATCTCTTAGCGTTTCCCGCGATACCGGCGGGAAACGCCCTCTTCAGCCACGCGTTGGCGAAATAAGCACCTGCCTGATATACTGGACGAACAACCAGTAATCGGAGTGAGCTTTGGTCAGACGTGCTGCCAGCCACCGCCTCGATTTTGATGCGGCGGCCATTTATCAATATCCCGAACATCTTCGCCAATGGCTGGAAGGATTACCCAATCAGCCTGGGGTGTACACCTTTCACGGTGACAGCGAAAACTTACCTTTGTATATCGGTAAAAGCGTCAACCTGCGCAGTCGCGTGATGGCGCATTTTCGTACGCCCGATGAAGCCAGCATGTTGCGCCAGGCGCGACGCGTCACTTGGATACCCACCGCCGGCGATTTGGGCGCACAGCTGCTTGAAGCGCAAATGATCAAAACACAGCAGCCGCTGTTCAATAAACGCCTGCGTAAGAATCGTCAGCTCTGTTCACTGCAACTTGACGCTGGCGCGCCGCAGGTGGTTTACGCAAAAGATCTCGATTTCTCCTGCTCACCCAATCTTTACGGTCTGTTCCGCAGTCGTTTTGCCGCGCTGGAAAAGCTTAAATCCATCGCCGATGAACAGCGGTTGTGCCATGGGTTATTAGGATTAGAGCGCTTGAGTCCAGGACGAGGCTGTTTCCGCGCCGCACTAAAGCGCTGTGCCGGAGCCTGTTGTGGCAACGAATCGGTTGAGGATCATCAGCAACGTTTGCATGCGGCGCTAGAGCAGATGCGCGTGGTGTGTTGGCCGTGGCAAGGTCCCGTTGGCATGGTGGAAGTCGGTACAGAGATGACGCAGATCCACGTGATTGATCATTGGTTCTGGCTGGGTTCAGTCACAACAGAGGCTGAAGCGCGTCAACTACAGCGCGCGCGTCATGGCTTCGACCATGACGGATATAAAATTCTCTGCCGTCCCCTGCTCTCTGGCGTCTTCCCGCTTATCGAGCTTTAAAAACAAAACCGCCGACGCTGCCCAAAGCATCAGATGCAGTGGACAACGTCGGCGGTCTCAAACCGATTAGCTAAACGGCTTATTCACCATCAGCCGGCGGTGGCGGCATTTTACCGTCATGCGGGCCTTTCTCTGTCAGACGTTTCTCAAAATTAGCGTTGTACTGTTTTTTCTGCTCAGGCGTCAGCACGTTGTAAATCTTGTTCTGAGTTTCCATCATCTTCAGCGCACGATCTTTTGCGTTGGCGGTCATTTTCTCGGCCTGCGCTTCTGCTTTCGCCTTATCGAAGGTATCGGAAGCAATGATGCTGTGGTTCGCACGGCGCTCTTCCAGCGACGGACGTTTCATATCTTTATGGCTGTCACGCATGATGGTTTTGATCTGGGCTTTCTGCGCGTCAGTCAGATTAAGGCCTTTAAACATCATCTCCATGCCGTGATGGCGCATCGGCGGCTTGTGCATCGGCTTTTCGCTACCCGCTGGCGGTGGTGTGAGGTTGTCCGCAGCAGCGTGGACGATGTTGGCAGCACCAAGAGCCATTGTAGTAGCCAGGAACAGGGAAGTGAGTTTACGCATAATATTGTCCTTACTATTCAGTTTCATGACGACAAGGTGTGTCGCGTCTTCGGAAACAAGCATACGACGCCAAACGTCAACTACTCAGAGGCTGAGTAAAGCCCTGAAAGCATAAAAGACAAAGATCAGGCAATCATGGAGAGAAAGAGAAGAAATGCGTGAGGAATTGCAAAAGAGTATGACAATCAAGAAGAAATGCGCAGGAATTAAGGAGGAGTGTAACGGTATTGTCGGATTTGAGGAAGGAAAATATCGGTCTGTTAAAGGATGCCAGATATCGTCGTGCGCAACCTTCAGGCCCGCCCCTTGCCCCCGACCGTGACGGCGCGATTTATCGCACCAACAGGAAGTTATTCCGCTGCTTAAAGGCGCGCAATAAATTGCGTAATGCTCGTCAGTTAAGAACTCTGGTTGCTCATTGATAAGTGGCCTGTCTTTTCAGTGCGGGCTCTGCCGCCACTACTGCCCCCTCTGGGCCGTCCTCGCGCCGCTAAAGCGGTACCTTCGACTTCCACGTCGTGCCGGACGGACCGTTCGTGGGTGACCGTCCATGGTCGGCCGCGAACTGCCCCACGCCTCCCCGCGTGGGGCTCCTGGCCCAACGTAAAAGTCTCAGCGCTGCGGATAACCCTGAGGGGGCAGTAGAGGCGTCATAGCCTCAGACAATGTGCCCTGACAAGTCGCACTGAAGCTGATGAGCTGGCTGGGGCCGCACCGGGGCTGGCATTCCGCAGCGCTGAGCTGAGCGAGTATGCCAAGATAGCCCGCAGGACGCGGGCGAAAGGTGGCGCTGGAACATGGATGTTCCATCGTGGACTGAACCCATAATGTTGGACTGTAAAACGACATAATGGGGATAAATCATGAAGCCCAAATATTCCACTCAATTCAAGTTAAAGGTCGTGCGTTACTT
>NZ_JBNBPL010000029.1:0-66553 GCF_059412425.1 Pantoea sp. CFCC18177 | reverse complement strand
ATAGTGAGTCTCCTCTGCTATGCCAATTTATAACTGTTACCCATGTGCCCGGTCTAAAGTGTTACCTATGTGCCCGGTTTGCACCTAAATGCGCACCCTACTGTGTTTGTAGGGTCGTCATTTATGGCGACCTGCCCGATGACCGCACAATATTGTTCGCCAACCTATCCGTTACCCCCAGCCTTTAAACAGCAAACTGGCATTCACGCCGCCAAATCCGAAACCGTTCGACAGCACATGTTGCATCGCCATCGGCTGCGGTTTTAACGCCACCAGATTCAGCCCGGCGGCGGCTTCATCGGGATGCAGGAGATTGAGGGTCGGTGGCGCAATCTGATCCCGCAATGCCAGGATCGAGAAGATCGCTTCGACTCCCCCGGCCGCACCCAGCAGATGCCCAGTGGCCGATTTGGTCGAGGTGATCGCCACATCGCTACCGGCAAACAACGTGCGGATCGCCGTCAGCTCGCCTTTGTCACCTACTGGCGTGGAGGTGGCGTGCGCATTGATATGCTGCACATCTGCAGGCGTAATCCCCGCCTGCGCCAGCGCGGCTTCCATGGCACGGCGAGCGCCCTCACCGCTTTCCGGCCCGGCGGTGAGGTGGTAAGCGTCAGCGCTGGTGCCGTAACCGACAAGCTCTGCCAGTGGTGTCGCACCGCGCGCCTGCGCATGCTCAAGTGATTCAATCACCAGCAAGCCAGCGCCTTCCCCCATCACGAAACCGTCACGATCGCGGTCAAAAGGTCGTGATGCTTGTTCAGGACGATCGTTAAAACCACCTGACATCGCTTTCGCGGCGGCAAAACCGGCCAGGCTGACGCGATGGATTGCAGCTTCCGTGCCGCCGCACAGCGCAATATCCGCCTCTCCGCTGCGGATCAGTCGTGCAGCATCACCAATCGCCTGAGCGCCCGCGGCACAGGCCGTGACCGGCGCCCCAATTGGGCCACGGAAACCATGCGCAATCGACACATGTCCCGCCGCCAGATTGGCGAGGAATGACGGAATGGTGAAGGGCGACAGCCGACGTGGACCGCGATTGGCGGTGGTTTCCACCGCATTGGCGATTTCGTTGAAGCCGCCGATTCCGGTGGCGATCACCGTGGCGGTACGCTGGCGCAGCGCCTCATCCTGCGGGAACCAGTTGGCTTGCGTCAGCGCCTCGTGCGCCGCGACTAAAGCAAACTCAATAAAACGATCCATTTTCTTGCGATCTTTCGGCGCGATCACGCGTTCGGGATCGAAACCATGCTGTGGATCTTGCTCCAGCGTTGGCACCTGCCCGGCAATTTTGCAGCTGATATCCTGCACCATCTCTTCCGGCAAAGCGCTGATACCGGATTTCCCGGCCAGCAGTGACTGCCATACGGCTTCGGTCCCGCAGCCAAGCGGCGAAACCAGCCCCATACCTGTAATCACAATACGTTTCATTGATAACTCCTTAAGCCGCGGGCTTTTTCATAAAGGGAACCAGCAGCGCGGCGATACAGAATCCGACCATAATTAGCCAGAATGCGTCCGAGAAAGCCTGCGTCCGCGCTTCGCGCAGGGTGAGTGAAGCCAGTGATTGCAGCGCCGCCGTGTGCGCGGCATCCGGGCTTAATCCGTTGAGAATCAGGGCTGCGGTACGCGACTGCAGATAGTCACCGAGTGACAGGCTGGCGCTGTTGAGATGGTCAGCGAGGCGGCTGTAATGCAGATTGGTACGGTCGTTTAGCACGGTGCCGCACAGTGCGATACCGATGGCACCGCCGAGGTTGCGCATCAGATTAAACAGTCCTGAGGCTAATTTTAGTCTTGCTGGCGGCAAGCTGCCGAGTGTCAGTGTGACCGTGGGCGCCACGGCAAACTGCTGTGCCATGCCGCGAAAGGCTTGCGGAAACAGCAGCTCTTTTGCGCCCCAGTCATGGGTGATGGGCACAAAGAAAAACATCGACAAGCCAAAACTCATCAGCCCAAAGGCCAGCAAAATGCGCAAATCGACGCGATTCGCCAGCCACGCATAGAAGGGGATCGATAAGATCTGAAAGATGCCGGTAGAGAAGATCGCCAGCCCGATCTCCAGTGCGCTAAAGCCACGTACCTGGCCGAGAAACAGCGGCGTGAGGTAAATGGTGGCGAAGATCCCGACCCCCGCCATAAACGAGAAATAGCAACCAAGGGTAAAGCCCGGATCTTTCAGCGCCCGCAGATCCATGATCGGCTTCGCATGATTAAGCGTGCGGATCACGAAGAATACGCCGCACACCAAGGCGATCCAAGCGGTGGTGGTAATAGTGCTGTCGTCAAACCAGCCCCAGCGCGGGCCCTCTTCTAACGTATATTCCAGACACCCTAGCGACAGTGCCAGCAACACAATGCTGAAGTAATCCGCGCCGCGCAGCAGTTCGCGGTTAGGCGCGTCGATCCTGACCAACAGCGGCACGGCAATAGTGATGTAAATGCCGGGAATGATGTTGATGTAAAACAGCCAGTGCCAGCTTAAGTTATCGGTAATCCATCCGCCGACCGTTGGCCCCAGCGTCGGCGCTAACGAGGCCAGTGCACCCACGGTGGCGGCAGCAATCACGCGTTGCTTACCGTGAAAAAATGCAAAGGCGGTGGTGAAGACCAGCGGGATCATCGATCCGCCCGCCAGCCCCTGTAAGGCACGGAAGGCGATCATGCTCTGGATGTTCCACGCCCAGGCGCACAGCAGGCTCATCAGCGTAAAGCCACAGGCCGAGGCAGCAAACAACCAGCGCGTTGACATCACGCTCGCCAGCCAACCGGAGAGCGGAATAATGATGATTTCCGCGATCAGATAACTGGTTTGCACCCACACGGTTTCATCATCGCCGGCTGATAATCCGCCGCCAATATCCCGCAGCGATGCCGAAACAATCTGGATATCCAGCAGGGCAATAAACATACCGATGCACATGGTAGCGAAGGCGAACACCTTCTTGCTTACCGGCATCTCTGCCGGAGCCATCAGCGGCGCGGCCACGCTGCTCATCGCATGTTTCTCTCATCAACCGTCACCGTGACGGATAAACCCGGACGCAGCAGGCCGAGCAGAGCCGCATCGCCATCCAATACAATACGCACCGGCACGCGCTGGACGATCTTAGTGAAATTGCCCGTGGCGTTTTCCGCCGGAAGAATGCTAAAGCGCGAGCCGGTGGCCGGTGACAAACTGCCGACATGGCCGTTGAACGTGCGGCCGGGTAAGACATCCGCCACAATGCGGGCCGCCTGTCCGGGGCGCATATCCGCCAGCTGGCTCTCTTTGAAATTGGCATCGACCCACAATCCCTGTGCCGGCACCAGCGACAGCAGTTGCGTACCGCTGCTGACATAGGAGCCTGACCACGCGCGACGATTGCCGACCACGCCATCAAACGGGGCGCGGATTTCCGTGTACTCAAGATTGAGCTTCGCCATCGCCAGTCCCGCCTGGGCTTGCACTAACGCCGCCTTCGCCTGCTGCTCGCGTGCGTCTAATACCTGCAACTGGCGCTCGGCAACGCGGGTATCGGCGCGGCTTTTGCTCTCTTCGGCTATGGCCTGATGGTAATCCGCTTGCGCATGGTCGCGAATCTGTTGCGACACCGCGGAACTGCTTGCCAGCGCACTGTAACGACGTTGATCCGAGGTGGTTTTCTGCGTCACCGCCTGTGCCGCCAACAATGAAGCGTGCGTACCGGCAATGGTGGCGAGCTGTAACTGGCGCGTCGCCGCGATATCACTTAACGCGGCTTGCTGTGCGGCGACTTCACCCGCCGCCTGATCCAGCGCCGCCAGATAATCCCGGTTATCCAGTTGTACCAGCAGATCGCCCTTTTTCACCCTGGCGTTGTCTTGCACCGCCAGCGTGTGAATGTAACCCGGGACTTTCGCCGAGATAGCGCTGATATCAGCCCCAACGTAGGCATCGTCAGTCGAAGGCATAAAGCGCGCCGTATGCCACCAGTAATAGCCATAGCCTGCCAGTGCCACGCCACCCAGCGTCAGCGCTAACAGCAGCGCCGATTTTTTGCGCGTGAGTGTCATGATTGCTTCTCTGCCAGCGCAGGCGGTGTGAATTTCTGCGTGGTATCACCGGCGCGTTTTTTCTGCAGATAGTCATGGCGATAGTGCATCATTGGCACCGCTGCCGGGCCCGGCACCATTTGGTATTTTTCCAGCGTCAGTGGCTGGCCATTCTCGCTATCGACCAGTTGCAGTTTCACCGGGCGCTGGGTGGCGGTTTCCACCAGCTGCATCTGACGTCCTTCCGGCGAAAAGTGCGTGCTGCCCCACTCGGCCAGCACCAGAATCACGCCGCGCAAATCACGTCCGGCGTGAGTCAGATGATATTCGTAACGCGCTGGCGTGGTGCTATAGCACACCTTCTCCAGCAAACCATCTTCCACCAGCTCTTTCAGGCGACGCGAGAGGATGTTCGGCGCGACGCCGCTGCTTTTCTGGAACTCGTCAAAGCGGGTAAAGCCAGCCAGCGCGTCGCGCATGATCAGCATGCTCCAGCCATCTCCGACGCGACCCAGGCTGCGGGCGATAGGGCAAGGCATATGGTAAAGCGGTTCGTTTTTCATGAGAGGTATTCTGCAGGAGATTGGATGCGGAATACTGTCGCAAAGTCACTTTCATTTTGCAAGTAACTTGCAAAATGAAAGCAAGCCGTGTTCATTACCCAAAAAAAACGGCAGCCACATTGGGCTGCCGTTTTCGCATCAATATCATGAACCTCAGGTGCGCACGCGCAGTGCTGCCTCGATCTTATCGGCGATCTTGGTGACCACATAGGCAATCACCATGTAGAACACCACCGCGATCAGGAAGGCTTCAAGGTAGTAGAAATTCAGTGCCGCAGTGAGCTGCGCCTGAGCAAAGATATCCACCACTTCGATGGCAAACGCCAGCGACAGTGCCTTCATGATCACCATAAAAGCATTCGCCAAATCAGGGATCGCCGCCACGATAATCTGTGGGAACATCACCCTGCGGAACAGCTGACCCCCGCTGTAACCCAGCGATAAGGCCGCATCGGATTGCCCACTGTCGAACGAGTTCAGCGCACCTTTCCATACTTCAGCCTGGAATGCCGCTACGCAGGCACTCAGCGCCACAATGATGATCACCCAGTTCGGCAGCGAATGGGCATTGACCTCAACACCAAACAGCGTGGCAACAAAGTGCAGTGCCGGTGGCAAGCCGTAATAGGCGAGGAAAATCACCACCACCATCGGTACGCCTTTGAAGGCGATTTTGTAGGTGATGACTAACTGACGCAGCACCGGAATACGGCGATGTTCAATAAACGCGAACAAACCACCGAGCAGCGTCGAACAGATAAAGACCGTCACCGCCATCAGCAGCGTCACCGGCACAGCATCGAGAATGCTCCAGAAGTCCGGCAGCAAAACCTCAGCATCAAACATGGTTTTTCTCCCCTACTCAGACGCTGGTGGTGAACTTCACGCGCGCCGCAGACTTCGAGCTGTACTTCGCATGACGTTGTTCGAAGAAACGAATGATCAACCAGGCCACACCGCACAGCAGTGAATAGAGCACCGCCAACACCAGATAGGTGCCGAACTGATACTGGTTGTAATCGCGTTCCATAATTAAGTGCGCGGTCGCCATCACATCCGCCGCCCCGATGTACATCACCAGCGCCACGTTATGAATCAGATAGATAATCGCATTGCCGTAACCAGGCAGTGCGAAGTGCACCGCTTGTGGCCCAATCACACGCAGCATTTTCTGGCGGAAGCTGTAACCGAGGCTATCGGTGGCATCGTGCTGACCCCGTTCCACGGCGAGGTAGGCCGGGCGCATCACTTCCGACAGATAACCGCCGTGATACAGGCTCAGGCCGATCATCGCCGCGACGTTGGCGGTAAAGAAGTCACCAAAACCAAAGTTATCGGTAATCAGCGGCATGCCGTAAAAAGCGACAAACAGCTGTAACACCACCGGTACGCTGCGCGCGTAGGAAACATAGAGATCGGCCAGTTGGCTGATCACCGGGATGCGGCGCACGCGGAAAACCGTGGCGATCAGCGCCAGAAAGAACCCGGCAATCATCGCGACAAACATGATGCCGAGCGTCAAAGGCAGCGCCGACAGCAGTTCAGGAATCATGGAGGATAGATTCACGGTGAAACACTCCTGCTAAAAAGGACAGCATGCGCCCGGATTAATACCGGGCGCAGTGAATCTGTTACTTCATGTACTTCGTCACTTCTTCGCCGAACCACTTCTGCGCCAGCTTATCCAGCGTGCCGTCATCTTTCAGTTCTTTCAGCGCTTTGTTCACATCATCGTTCAGCGCCTGATTTTCAGCAGAACGGTGGATCAGCACATAAGTGTTGTTGATCACCACCGGCTCACTGGCTTTGATCGCCAGCTTCTGGTTGTCGATCACCGTCTGTTCACCGAGGTTTGAAGGCAAGATCAGCGCATCGTATTTACCGTTCTGTACTTCTTTCAGACGATCCGGGTAAGGCACGCCAGCACTGGAAGCTTTGATGGTGATTTTGTCGTTCGGGTTATCCTGCTGCCACTGGGTGACGAACTTATACACGCCACCGCCTGCGGTCACTGGCACGATATTCTTACCGACCAGATCTTTCATACCGTTGATATTGCTATCGC
This sequence comes from Pantoea sp. CFCC18177, assembly GCF_059412425.1. Lineage (NCBI taxonomy): Bacteria > Pseudomonadati > Pseudomonadota > Gammaproteobacteria > Enterobacterales > Erwiniaceae > Pantoea > Pantoea sp. CFCC18177. The sequence goes on along the minus strand of NZ_JBNBPL010000029.1, from coordinate 59,908 downwards.
TGCGGCTGTAGATCTTCATCAGGCTGGCACCGATCGGTGCATCGGGGATCAGGAACTGTTTGCTGCGTGCAGGCGCCTTGTAATAACCGCCGGTCGCCATGTCGTATTTGCCGGTCACGAGGCCGGTTTCCTGCGCGATGTCTGCCGCGCCTTCCATGACAAATTTATACTGTGGCAGTTTCGCGTTGATGGCTTTCAGCACGTCCGGCTCGTAGCCCTCAGGTTCGTGGCCGATCGCGCCCCATGACAGCGGTTTGGATTCGGCTGCGGTGGCAATTTTGATGGTACGGACCGCGTCAGCGAAGCTGTTACCGCTGATCAGGGCTAAAGCGATGATGCCAGGCGCGGCCAGGCGACGTAATGTGGTTTTGATTGCAGGCATGTCTTTGATTCCTTTAATTATTAGAATGCTCGTTCTGAACTGAGGAACTGTGCAAGGCGCGGCAGGGTTGGGTTATCAAACATCTCTGTCGGACTGCCCTGCGCGGCCACCACACCTTGATCCATAAACACAATGCGATTCGAGATGCTTTTTGCGAACTGCATCTCGTGCGTTACCAGCAGCGAGGTAATGCCAGAAGACGCCACATCTTTAATCACTTTCAGCACTTCCCCCACCAGCTCAGGATCGAGCGATGAGGTCGGTTCATCAAACAACATCACATCCGGACGCACCGCCAGGGCACGCGCGATACCGGTACGCTGTAACTGGCCGCCAGACAGCTGCGACGGATAGTGATCGAGTTTGGCACCCAAGCCCACACGTTCCAGCTCTTGCACGGCAATATCGCGCGCTTGCTGTTTGGTTTTACGCTGGATCACGATCAGTGGATCCATCACGTTTTCCAGCACCGTCATGTTTTTGAACACGTTGAATTGCTGAAACACCATGGCGGTGCGCAAACGGATCGCCTGGATCGCCGCTTTATCTGGCGACTGGTAATCCATACGGATCTGATCCAGCTGGATAGTGCCCGCAGAGGGCTTGGCCAAGTAGTTAATGCAGCGCAGTAGCGTGGTTTTGCCGGTGCCGCTTGGCCCGATGATCGACACTACATCGCCGCGTTTAACCGACAGATCGACACCTTTCAGGATCGGGTTGCTGCCATAAGAGAGCGTAATATTGTTGAGTTCTAACATCTGGTGCAGCCCTTATTTGTTCAGGTCAGCATGGCCGAGCACATGCATCAGACGGTTGGCCCAGCCGAAAATGGCAATGGCGTGGATCAGATCGATAATCTCCTGATCGTTCATACCGACCGCGCGCAGTGCCGCTACATCTTCCGGCGTGGCTTCTGATGGCGTGACCGATAAACGACGAGCAAAGTGGTAGATCGCCGCATCACGTTCACCTAACACATCCGCTCTATCAAAATAGATGGCACTGACCACCGCGTCACTGTCGGCCAGCTGCGCATGGCGGCGCGCATGTACCACGGCGCAGTAGCGGCAGCCGTTCACGATCGATGCCCCCAACGCGCCCAGTTCACGATCGGCACGATCGAGACCGCCTTCGACATACATAATCGCGTTGAACAACCCGGTACGTGCGGTGTAGCTCTCCGGATCGTGCACCAGCGTGCGCACGTACTCGGAGATCTTCTTGTTGGATGGCGTCACCTTCATCGCATCCAGCTGGGCCGGCGTCGCTTGTTCGACGTCCACGGGCTGAATGTAAGGATGCCAGTGCAAAGGCTTGAGATTAACCGACGGAATCATGCAGACCTCAGCAGACGTAAGCCAGCCGCAACGCGCGTCTGGAAGTTAACAAAGGCAATCAGTTCAGAGAGCGCGACGATTTGCGGATTGCTCAAACCGGCCTGTTCCAGCAGGCGGATATGCTGCTCGGTGGCCTGAATTGGCTGCTGCGTCACCATGTCGGCATGACGTGCAATGGTCGCCAGCGGCTCTTCCGCTACGGCGCAACCCGAGGCCAGCGCCAGCAGAGCTTCAGACGGGTTTAACGCCGCCAGCTGTGCCTGATAATCGCGTTGCAGCGGCGCATCGTAATTCAGCACCGCCATACGCTGCGCCAGCGCCAGACGCAGATCCGCAGGCAGACCCTGATCGTCTTCCGGCGTAAGTACTGATACACGGCACGCTTCCGCACCCACAACAAATTCGGGGCGCAGGCGGCGCGTTTGATACAACGCATCTTCTGGTGTTAATCCGGCTGCTTGATCAATAGCGTCGCTCACAACGCGTTCTCCTGTTTGAGTAAGGGGGTTGAGTCCACCCATTCATCGCCCTGCAGTTCAGGGGTGTCAAAAGCTTGTAAGTTGGCGTAGTGCTGCTCCACGTCTTCGGCAAACAGTGAGGCAGTAATCCCGCGCACCAGACGATCGGCACCGGCGCTCACCGCCGGAATATCGCCGGAGACTTTGCCGTGCGTCAGCATCGCGGCATCGTTAAAGCAGTGGATGTGTGCCAGCATCGGGCAGGTGCCTGGCGACAGTTCACGAAATTCGAATGATGGGCCGAGGTCGGGCGCTTCCAGCATGCTGTGACGCGCGTTCCCCATTTCTGGCTGATAGCGACCATCAGACCAGCTGCGGATATGCGGTGCGATAGCCGCAAATTCCGGGCGACCGTGGAAATCGTTGGTGAAACCGGTGGCGGCAATCAGATAGTCGTAGTGCAGCGCACCTTGGGTAGTTTCGATGAGCAGGCCATTCTCTTCCTGTTTGACAGCATTGATGCCGCAATCGAGGAAGAAACGCGCATTTTCATGACGCGATACGCGCAAAGTTGAGGAACGTGGTGGCGGCGTTTGCGTGGCGGCGGTGTAATCGACAAACTTCCATTTCCACGCATCCGGCAGCTGGTGCATACCGTGCACCACGCCCTGGCTACCAATACCGGTCATCTTGTTGATGCGCGGCATCGCTTTGCGGCGAATCAGCAGATCCACCGCGCCTGCGCCCTGCTCCAGCGCCGTGGCGGCGTTGTCCATCGATGAAGCACCTGCGCCAATCACCGCAATACGTTTCCCCTGCAAGGCAGCAAAATCGATGTCATCCGCGGAGTGCGCCCAGAATTGACGATCGATGCCTTGCAGGAAATCCGGAACGGCAAAGCCGCCGAGACCAGAACGTCCCGTGGCCAGCACCAAACGACGCGTGTAAACCCGGCCGGTTTCGGCACCGTCCAGATCCAGCGCAATCAAATCCCCGTCCTGCGCGATATTGCTCACGCGCACGTTGTTATGCACCGGCAGATTCAGCACCTTGCGATACCAAATCAGGTAATCCATCCACTGTGCTTTAGGGATTTTGTCCAGCTCCTGCCATGCCTCTTTGCCCCACTGCGCGGTAAACCAGGCGCGGAAGGTCAGTTGAGCCAAGCCGAGTGCCGGACCGTGCAGGGTTTTCGGTGAGCGCAGGGTTTCCATACGCGCAAAGGTGATCCACGGACCTTCCAGCCCAGCGGGTGCGGCGTCATACGCCACCACATTACTGATGCCGGTGAATTGTAATTTGGCCAGTGCCGCCAGCCCGCACATGCCTGCGCCAATCACCACCACGTCGCGCACCGGTGCACTCAGATAGGTGCGTTCCGGTACCCAAGATTTGGCAGGCAGTTCCAGAAACTCCAGATCCTGTTGTAGCTGAGCTTCCAGCGCGGCAAGACCTTTAGCGGCATAAGTCATAGAGAGATTTCCCTGGTGTCAGCGATCGCCATGAGAGCGAGCGAAAACGGTTAAAATGCGTTGATGAAGCGACCCTTTTAATTATCTTTAAATCGCATAATGGATAGCTAACAATCATCAATACGCATAATAAGAACTAAGTTTTCGCATAATCCTCTTGCCCTAAATCGGAGTCAAGAAGTGCGCTCAGGATTTGACCAATGGATTTCTTATATCTTATGCCGGAAAAGTTATAAGCGTTGAAAATAAAGGGATTGTGCGAGACGGTGCGCATAAATGCGCACCCTACGAAGGACCGAGAAGGCTGTAAGGTCACCATTTATGGTGACCGCGGTTATCCGTTCTGGTTAATCACCCGCATGATGCGCGGATGTTCACTGGCAGGCAGACGTTCAAAGCCCGGCAGAAGCTGGGTCGCAGCCTCTGCCAGCGCCTCCACCAGCGCCAGTGCGGCACTGGAAATCTGACGCCCCTGCGGCGTAATCACGCCAAAGAAGTAGGGAATGTCTTCCTCAATCGGACGGATCGCCACGCCAGCCAGCGGCATGCCCCAACCCGTTACCGGTTCAAGGATCGCCACGCCCAACCCGGCACGCACGCAGCCAAGAATATTCGCCGAAGAGTTGGTTTCGATGGTTTCCAGCAGCGGCGCTTTCACCTTCTTCAGCGCTTTTTCATAGCGTCCACGCAGACGTTGCGGGCTCCAGGGGGCGATTAAACGGCGACCTGCCAGCTGGCTGAGGGATAACGTTGCCTGCGCCGCCAGTTCATCCTCTTCCGGTAGCGCAATCACGCACTGCGACTGCCCAATCCAGTGTAACTCTACCGCATGATGCTCCAGCGGCAAGCTGCACAGTCCAATATCGGCCTCTGCGGTGATCACCGCATGGGCGGTTTTTTCTGCGGATTCACTGAGGATTTGTACTTTGTTCTGCAAATTCAGCGCAGCCAATGCCTGCGGCAGTAATCCGGCAGCCAGGGCGGGCGTGGCGGCAATACTGAGTGGTCGATGCTGTTGATGCGCGATCTCCTGCGCGCGCAAGCGGATCTGCTGTAACGACAGCAAGGCTTTTTGCACATACTGATGCAGTTGCAGCGCCTCTTCGGATGGATGGATGCGTGGGCCGTTGCGGATAAACAGCGGATAACCCAGCGACTGCTCCAGTTCCTGGATCAAGCGGGAGACCGCAGGCTGCGAGCGGTTTAGCGCTTTGGCGGCTGCCGTAACACTACCCGCAGAGATCACCGCCGAGAAGGCTTCCAGCTGGCGCAAATCGAGGTCGTTTAACAGGGTCATCGCGTGGTTACTTCCCTAAGTCATTGATCGTTCCCGACAATCATGCGGGAAAAAATCCATCATAGAGAGAGTGATGAGAATTAGCCACTCTGGGCGGCGTAGAGCCGGTTTTCGCCAGGTGCGCATCAATGCGCACCCTACGGGAATGGGTAATACACAGGCATACCCTGCGCACACTGTAGGGTCGCCATTGATGGCGACCAGGTCAAATCACACGCAGCAGCTTTATCGCGTATTACTGTTGGCAAACTGGCTGACATTCTCTTTGGTAATAAGTTGATAAGGTATAAAGGTATCCTTTGCCACCTTCTCGCCTTTTACCAGACCGATCGCCGATTGCACTGCGCCATCGCCCTGACCTTTGGCATCCTGGAACACCGTCAGACGCATGTCGCCGCTTTTGATGAACTGTAACGCATCCGGCGTGCCATCAATGCCCGCCACCTGCACGTGCTTCGCGCCCGCCTGCTTCAACGCCAGAATGGCCCCAATCGCCATCTCATCGTTATTGGCAACGATGGCGTTGATGTCTTGTCCGGTGAGCAGCCAGTTGGTGGTGACATCATTCGCCTCTTTGCGGAAAAACAGGGCCGACTGCTTATCCAGCACTTTCATCCCCGGATGCTGTGCAATCACCTCTTCTACCCCTTTGGTGCGTTCACGGGTATCTTCGCCGGAGAGATTCCCCATCAGAATCATCACGTTGCCTTTGTCGCCCATCTGCTGCGCCAACGCTTCCATCTGCATTTTTCCTGCGAGGCGCGGATCGGAGCCGACATAAGCCATGCCATCACTCAACGGGGTTTCGGGTCGGCGGTTAACAAACACCAACGGCACTTTGGCTCTCTGAGCCAGGGCAATAATCGGCTTCATCGCTTGAGTGTCCGTGGGAGTGACGATAATGGCGTCCACTCCCTGACCAATAAAGGATTCAACCTGCTGCAGCTGCTGTGCGGAATCGCCTTTGGCATCTTCAAACTGCCCTTTCACATCACCGAGCTGCTTCATTTTGCTGGCCATGGCCTGACGCAGGATGGTCTGAAAATTATCGTCGAAATGATCCATGCTGACGCCGATGCTGAGATCTTTCGCCATCACGCTCACGGATAACGCGCACAGCAGTGCCAGCGCGGTTAGGTGTTTTTTGAATTGCATAATCTGACCTTATTTTTATGGATAACCAGGGGACAGAATCAGTGCCCAGATTACTCTGGATAGGCACCGGCAACATTCTGGTCGTAATCGATCAAGGCACCGGTCATCACACCGGCTTCATGACTCAGCAGATAGCTGGCAAGCCCCGCCAACTGCTGCGGTTTACATAGCTGCCCCATCGGCTGCGACGCTTCAGCACGCTCCAGCCAGCCATCGGTGGCAGCGTGGTACTTCCGTTGAGTGAGATCTTCGCCTGGGGTGTCCATCCAGCCTGGTAAAATGGCGTTACAACGAATACGGTTGCCGCGATAGGCATTGGCGACGTTTTTGGTCAAGGTTGCCAGCGCGCCTTTAGACGCCGAGTAAGGCGCCAGATAGGATTGCCCACAGTGTGCACACTGCGACAGGATATTGACGATCGCCCCGATACCTCCCTGCGCCAGCCGATGGCGCACAAAGCCCTGCATCAAAAAGAACGGCGCGCGCGCATTGGTATTAAACATTTGATCCCAGAGTGCGAGCGGCGTATCCACCAGCGTGCCTCGAGCGCCCAATGCAGCGGCGTTGACCAGCACATTCACATCACCAAAAGTGGTGACGGCTTTCTCCGTGAGTGCCAGACAGGCTTCGACATCCTGCAAATCCAGCGCCACAAACTGCGCCCTGGCACCTAACTCAGCCAGCTCAGCACTGGCTCGCGTGCCTTTTTCGGCATCGCGCCCCGCGAGCACCAGACGCGTGCACCCTTCCAGTACCAGTTGACGTGCGATGGCAAACCCCACGCCCTGGGCGCCACCGGTCACGATGGCAATGGTATTCGCATGACGGCCTGCGGTGTTATGCATGAGGGAACTCCTGATCTAATCCGGTGAGATGAAGTGTTTTGCCCAGTTTGAGTGATGCGGTGGCGGCTTCTGCCAACAGCGCGGCCTTCAGACCATCCAGCGCATTGACCGGCATCGGTGTGCCACTGCGTGCGCATTCAAGGAATAAGCGCATCTCTTCGATGTAGCTCGGCCCATAGCGCTCCATAAAGAACTCAAGGATCGGTGCGGCACAGCCCGGCGCCTGTGGTGTGTAGCGGGTGAAGCCTGACTGCCGTGGGTTATCGGACATCACCATGCCCTGCGAGCCAAATGCCTCGATACGCTGATCAAAGCCATAGCTGCAGCGGCGGGAGTTGAGGATAGTGACGAGGGTGCCATCCTCTGCCAGTAACGTGACGCTGGCGGTGTCCACATCCCCCAGTCGACCGATTTCAGGATCGATAATCGACGAACCGTGCGCAGTGATGCTGACAAACTCTTTGCCGACAATGCCGCGCGCCATGTCGAAATCGTGGATCATCATGTCGCGGAACAGGCCGCCTGAACGGGGAATGTATTCCAGCGGCGGCGGAAACGGATCGCGGCTGGTGAGGGTGAGCTGCTCCAGACGACCAATCTCACCCGCCTGCACCGCCTGGCGCACCGAAGCATGGCCGCGATCGAAGCGGCGATTGAAGCCGAGGAATACCTGCTGTGCGGCCTCGCTGCCGATGATTTCAATACAGCGCCGCGCCTCGGTTAAGCTGCTGGCAATCGGTTTTTCGCACAGCACCGGTTTCCCGGCATTGACCGCCGCGATGATCAGTTCCACGTGAGTATCCGAAGAGGTGGCAATCACCACGGCAGTGACGTCAGGATGGCCGATCGCCGCTGCGGCACTGGATGCCACGCCCGCACCGGTTTCTGCTGCCATCGCATCAGCTGCCGCGCTGACGGGATCGTACACCGTAACGATCTGCCCGCCGGCCTGGCGAATGGCCGCCGCATGCACTTTTGCCATGCGGCCCGCGCCGAGTAGCGCAATGCCGGTTAATTGCGTCATGTTTGACTCCTTAAATAAAAGGATTGATGGTTGCTTGGTTATTTACGTTATTTATATCGAATGAATTTAATTAAACAGGATGGTCTCAACGCCCTTTTATTTTAAAACCTCAGTTACACTCATTAATAAATCCCACTCACCTCACGAATTAAAAATTAAGTGATGCGGATATATTGATCAATCGCTGAATTGGCGGTAAACATTCATTCAATGAGGGCTTCCCTTCAAATCGGGGCTTTATTGTGACTGACATCAAAAAAACCACGTTAGATCAGATTGCTGCCGCTGCAGGCGTCAGTTTAAGTACCGTCGATCGGGTGATGAATCGACGCGGCGGTGTTTCTCCGGCCAGGGAAGCCAAAGTGCTGGAGTGGGCCAACAAGCTCAACGTGGATCGCGTGCTGTTTCGCGGCTATTTGCCGATGCTGCGCGTGGCGGTGCTGATGCAGTCGCCCAAGAATCCCTTTTATCGCGGTCTGCGTAATGCTTTCGCCGACATTGGCGCGACCCTGTCCGATATGCGCCTCAACTGCTTTATCCACTACCTCAATCTGACCAATCCGCAGGGCACCATTAAGCAGATCCACCAAATTGCGGCAGTCAACGACGCGATGATAGTGGTATGCCCCAACGATCCGGATGTCGCGGAAGCACTGCGCCAGATTTCAGGCAAAACGCCAGTGGTGACGCTGGTGACCGACATCCCCACCAGCGGGCGTATCGCCTATGTGGGGCCAGATAATCGTCAGATGGGACGTGCAGCCGGTGAACTTATTGGCCGTTTTTGCGGTAGCCAGGGCGGTGAGGTTTTAGTGGTGCTGGGTATGCAGCATATGATTGGTCATGAAGAGCGCGAGATGGGGTTCCGCTCGGTACTGCGTGAGCGTTTTCCACAGTATGCCATCAGCGAAACGCTGGAAAGCGGCGAGGATCAAACCCGTGCCGGTGAAGTGGTGCGACGGGCGTTGCAAAATAATCCGAATATCCGAGGTATCTATAACGTCTCTGCGGGCAATACCAATATTACTCAGGCAATAAAATCCCTCAAACTGGAACAGCAGGTGGTCTTAATTACCCATGAACTCACTACTGAGCGACGTCGAATGTTACGTGAGGGGGTTATTGATGTGATTATCGATCAAAATCCGCATGAAGAAGCGCGCCGCGCACTGGAGATTATTGCGGTGCATTTTAATCGCGTCGAAAATGATAAAAATACTGGCGGCTACACTCCGTTCAATATTTATATTCGCGAGAACTGCCCGCCGGAATCAGAATTCAGTTAATCGCTCATTACAGCTTTTCCGTGAGTTCGCGCTTGTTGTCATGCAACAGGCGCAGCATCTCCCGCAGATAATCATCTTCATTGCCCTTTTGCCAGGCAATGCTCAGTGGCAACCCTTTGATTTGCTCAGGTAACGACAGCGCGATATAGCTGACGCTGTCACTGTTCATGGTGCGGTAAGATGCGGGCACCACCGCGAGGCCCAAGCCTGCGGACACCAGGCTCAAAATGGTCTGCTTTTCTTCAGCGAACTGGGCAATATGCGGCGTTAATCCGGCCTGTTTAAACAAACTCATGGTGAGATCGTGACTGTGTGGGCGCGTGCGTCGGTCGGGAATGATCATCGCCTCATGTTGGAAATCCTCAACGCTGACCTGTGACCGTCCCGCCAGTGGGTGCTGCAACGGCACCGCCAGTACGCAGCTTTCTCGGGTGATAAAGCGCATCGCTAGCGAGGCATCCATTACTTGCGGAGCACGAATAATAATCATATCCAGCCAGCCAGATTTTAATTTCGGGATCAGGTTGATGGTTTTATCTTCAATAATATGAATATCACTGGTGGGATGTAACGGCAGAAATAAATTCAATAATGCTGGCACTATTCCACGTGCGGCGCTATCAATGGCACCAATACGCAATGTGCGGCGCTCATCTTTTAATCCCACTTTAAAACGCAATGCCAGCGCATCAAACTGATCGATAAGTTTGCTGGCTTCGTCAAAAAAGATCGCACCTTCCGCCGTGAGTGAAACATTGCGCGTCGAACGGTTCAATAACCGTACGCCGAGGTCCTCTTCCAGTAATCGAATGAAGCGAGAAAGTGACGCAGGCATCATTTCCATTCTTTGGGCTGCGCGCCCAAAATGGAGTTCTTTACCCACCGCAACAAAACAACGCAGTTGATTTATATCCACATTTCCCTCGCCATTCGATTATTCAAATACTTTATATAATCCACACTTAATGATCCGCCAAGGCAAAACTGCATACTGAACTCGATGACAAAAAAATAACACCACCCTACACAATCTGGAGCACTTTAATATGAACTCTCACCTCGAAAAAAGGGTGATGCGTAAAGTGACGTTGCGCATTGTGCCCTTCATCATGCTGCTCTACTTCATCGCCTTTCTCGACCGCGTCAATATCGGTTTTGCTGCGTTAACCATGAATCAGGATTTAGGTTTCTCACCCACAGTATTTGGTTTGGGTGCGGGCATCTTTTTCCTCGGTTATTTCCTGTTCGAAGTCCCCTCTAATTTAATTCTGCATAAAGTCGGCGCGCGCATCTGGATCGCCCGCGTGATGATCACCTGGGGCTTAGTCTCTGGCTGCATGGCCTTTGTGCAGGGCACCACCAGTTTCTACACCCTGCGTTTTCTGCTCGGCGTAGCGGAAGCCGGTTTCTTCCCCGGCATCATCCTCTATCTCAGCTACTGGTTCCCGGCCGCCAGACGCGCGCAGGTGACTGCCATTTTTATGGCGGCTGCCCCGCTCTCCACCGCACTGGGATCGCCGATCTCAGCTGCCCTGCTGGAGATGCATGGCTTCCTGGGTTACGCGGGCTGGCAGTGGATGTTTGTGCTGGAGGCCATCCCCGCGCTGGTGCTGGGCGTCGTGGTGCTGTTCTTCCTCACTGACCGCCCGGCCAAAGCCAAATGGCTGACTGACGAAGAGCGCGAGTGGCTGCAAAACACCATGCAGGCGGAAGAGCGCACGCGTGCCGCAGCTCAGGGGCACAGCAGCGTCTGGCGCGGACTGGCGGATAAACGCGTGCTGGCCCTGGCGCTGGTTTACTTCGGCACCTCCGCCGGACTCTACACGCTCGGCATCTGGTCACCCCAGATCATCAAAAGCTTCGGTGCCTCCTCGCTGGAGATTGGTTTCCTGAACGCCTTCCCGGCGGTGATCGGGGTAATAGGCATGATCCTGTGGGCACGCCATTCCGACCGCACCAGGGAGCGCAGCTGGCATGTGATTGGTGCCTGTTTACTGGCGGCGGCGGGACTGATTTACGCCGGGAACGTCAGCACGCTGTTTGCGGTGATCGTTGCCCTGACGCTGGTGACGGTTGGTATCAGCGCATCAAAACCGCCGCTGTGGAGTATGCCGACGCTGTTCCTCAGCGGCCCGGCTGCGGCTGCGGGCATCGCTACCATCAACTCTATCGGCAACCTGGGCGGGTTTGTCGGCCCGATGATGATTGGCGTCATCCGCCAGCAAACCGGCAGCTACACCTGGGGGCTCTATTTTGTCGCTGGTTTGCTGGCGCTCTCTGCCCTCGTTGTCCTGATTCTTTCTGCCCGCTCGAATAAACCCGAGACGGCTGAGATCCCCCAAACACATTAAGCAACTGGAGAAACAACATGCGTAACTACAAAATTGCTGCCATCCCGGCAGACGGTATCGGCCCGGAAGTGATCTCCGCGGGTGTGGAGGTGTTACAGGCGCTGACCCGTCACGATGAGCAACTGCAGTTTGATGTGCAGACCTTTGACTGGGGCTCGGACTACTACAAAAAACATGGCGTGATGATGCCGGAAGACGGTCTGAACACGCTGAAAAAATTCGACGCGATTTACTTCGGTGCCGTGGGTGCGCCGGATGTGCCGGATCACATCACGCTGTGGGGCCTGCGCCTGCCGATTTGCCAGGGCTTTGACCAGTACGCCAACGTGCGTCCGACCAAAATCCTGCCGGGCGTCACCTCGCCGCTGCGCAATCGCGGTCCGGGCGATCTGGACTGGGTCATCGTGCGTGAAAACTCTGAAGGGGAATACTCCGGTAACGGCGGCCGTGCGCACCGGGGTTTACCGGAAGAAGTCGGCACCGAAGTGGCGATTTTCACCCGTGTCGGCGTCACGCGTATCATGCGTTATGCCTTCAAACTGGCGCAGTCACGTCCACGCAAGTTGCTGACGGTGGTGACCAAATCCAACGCGCAGCGTCACGGCATGGTGATGTGGGATGAGATTGCCGCTGAAGTGGCGCTGGAATTCCCGGATGTGCAGTGGGACAAAATGCTGGTCGATGCCATGACGCACCGCATGACGCTGCATCCGCAGACGCTGGATACCATCGTCGCCACTAACCTGCACGCCGATATTCTTTCCGATCTGGCGGGCGCGCTGGCGGGCAGTCTGGGCGTGGCACCGACCGCCAATATCGATCCAGAGCGTCGTTTCCCTTCGATGTTTGAACCGATCCACGGCTCGGCGTTTGATATTACCGGCAAAGGCATCGCCAACCCGATTGCTACCTTCTGGACCGCAGTGCAGATGCTGGAGCATCTCGGTGAGCGCAACGCTGCCGCGTTGATTATGGAAGGGATCGAATATGTGTGTGCGAAAGGAATTCTGACACCGGATGTGGGGGGCAGCGCCAATACCGCCGAGGTGACACAGGCAGTTGTGCAGTATATTGAAGCGAAAACCCAAGTGGCTGCAACGGCATAATGACGCAAAAACAGGTTGCCGCTGGGTGACCTGTTTTATTCCCTTCCTTTACAGTATCGCAGTGTCTCCGTTTATTTTTGTCAGTGCCGCCTGACAATATAACCAGTATTAAATGACTCACATCGCAGCCAATATTTACATATTTAAGAAAACAGCCTCCGTACAATAAATCTCATTATCGAAATCCCAATATATTGGCTCGTCCAGCTGGAAGGTCATGTCACGATTCATTTTGAACGAGTCGAGCGCCTTTCTTCCCCATTTTATTCTGGAATAACATGAAAATAATCCCGCTATTATTGTTGTTCACTTTCGCTCTTATTACGCTTCCTGCTCAGGCGGTCATCATCATCACGCGCGCGGCCTTTCCTGCCTGGAATATGCCCATGGAAATCAGCTACATCATGTCGGGAGGAAACTCGAGCGCGTCGATAGGATGTGGGACACGATACTGCGATTTTGGCATTTGGGTGTTGCACGACAGTGGCACCTATCCCGATATCTATCCCTCACGTATTATTTTGGATGGTGGGTCGAATGGCGGGACAGATACCTGGGCCAATGCCAACAAAGCATTTTTGCATCGCTACCCTGCCAGCGCCACATTCACAACGGTTTTTTATCCGTCAAGAGGGCCTTATACCGTCTGTGTGGGTGGGGCTCAAAATAATATGGGATACCTGTTTCGCACCCAGCCAGGCACATCCTGCGTCACAGTGCCCTTACCCCCTCAGCCGACCAGTTGTTCCTTTAGCGGATCGCCAATCATTGACCACGGCTCGCTGCAGCCTAATCAGGTCAATGGCAAACAGGATAGCGTCTCGATTAATGTAAACTGCAATCGTGCCACCTCAGCCACCCTGACGAGTCTGGGCGGCACCATTAACTTAGGGGGAGGTGTGACATCCACACTGACCTTTGATGGCCGCACCACAGGCTCCATTTATTTGCCCAACGGTAACTCATCCCATACCGTTGCCTCTACGCTCCGGGGGACCAATCCTACCCCCGGCGATAAAAGCGGTAGCGGCACCATTGTGATTACACTGCCGTAACTTTTCCCGGCAAAGATGCTCCTCTCCCTGCCTCTCTGATGACCCGGCACCTGCCGGGTTTTTCATTGGTGAGACTTGCATGAAACACCATTGCACATAAAACTGACCTTTCTTGATCATCACGAACCCAGAAAGAGAAAGGAATGTTGCTATGACGCAAACGGGGCTTAAGGCGAACCATCCCCTGTTACTGGCCTTGCTGGTGGCCATCACTTTCTTCATGGAAAACCTCGACGCCACGGTAATCACCACGGCCATTCCACAAATGGCACATGACTTCGCGGCAAGTCCGGTGGCATTGAATGTGGGTGTCAGTGCTTATCTGTTGGCGGTGGCTGTGGGCATCCCAATGAGCGGGTGGCTGGCCGAGCGCTTTGGGGCACGTACCGTGTTTGCCTGTGCCATTTTGATTTTTACCCTCGCCTCAGTCATGTGCGGCTTCAGCGACACCTTAGCGATGTTTACACTGAGCCGTATTTTACAAGGCATCGGAGGGGCAATGATGGTGCCAGTCGGCCGTATGGTAGTACTGCGCGTCACCGCAAAGAGAGAGATGGTGAAAACGATCGCTTTTATTACCTGGCCCGGGCTGATTGCCCCCGTGCTCGGCCCACCACTCGGCGGGTTGATTGTCACCTACGGACATTGGCCGTGGATTTTCTGGCTGAATATTCCACTCGGTCTGCTCGCCATTATCGCTACCGGCTATCTGGTACCACAGTTCAAAGCAGAACAGCCGCGCCCCTTTGATGTGCGTGGTTTTGTGCTGACGGCATCCGCCTGTACGGCGTTGATTATCGCACTGGAAGCGCTCGGACAGATGCATCTCAGCCTCGGCATCCCACTGCTGTTGGTCGGCATACTGAGCAGTATACTGGCTTATCGCCACAGCTTCCTTTATCCGCAACCGTTGCTGCCATTCAATGCGCTGACCATTAACACCTTCCGCAACTCAGTGATGGGTGGCTCGCTGTTTCGCGCTTCAATTAATGCCGTGCCCTTTCTGCTGCCCTTACTGTTCCAGTTGGGGTTTGGCTGGAGTGCCGCACAAGCCGGTGCCACGGTATTGTGGGTGTTCGCCGGAAATTTAGCCATGAAACCGGCCACGACATGGCTCATGAAGCGCTGGGGATTCCGTCAGGTATTGATGGTAAATGGCATCATCAGTTTGGTGGCGATGCTGGGGTGCCTGCTGCTTAGCCCTTCACTGGGTTATTTTGCGATTGCCGCGATTCTTTTTATTGGCGGGCTGTCGCGTTCACTGCAGTTTAGCTGCTACAACAGTCTGGGCTTTGCTGACGTGCCCCAAACAAAAATGAGTGATGCCTCCGTGGTGTTCAGTATCTTCTTCCAGTTCAGCATGAGCGCCGGAATTGCGCTGGCAGCCCTGTTCCTGCGCGGCTCAATGCTGTGGCATGGCCACACCACCATTGAGCAGAGTGATATTCACATCGCCTTTGCCGGCGTAGCTTTGTTGGTATTGATGTCACTGCTTGATGTTCGGCGGTTAGAAAAGAGTGCCGGCGCACAGGTGCTTAGCCGATAACAGGGCACGCCCGTGACGATGCAGTGGCACGGGCTGATTCGCTTAATCTCATCTTTTACGAACGTCATCATTAGTAGATTGCGTTAATATTTGACCTAATAAATACAGCCTCGGTCACATTCACCTCATGACATTAATGATATAGTTTTCAGCAATTGAATTGATAGACGATTAAAATTAACACTCTCCCTCTCTTACTCACATACCCATCTTTTATCCTTGTAATATTCCCCTTACAAGCACCCCGTTCGCTTACTACATAAACGCCATAGAAATCTTATTTTCTTAATTACTCACCTTGAACATAATAGCACTCACTTGAGCTGCCAATTAAAAATAAAAATAGCCACGTTAAATATATCATGCCCTACTCCAGTTGCATGATAACGGAGCACCTGCTAACAGCGTGCAAATGCTGGTACCTGACGATAAAAAACGGTGATCAACGTCTATACGTCTGATTAAAACCAGAGAACGCCATGTTTTAAAAAAACATGAAGAAAAAACTCAATGGAAGATATTAAATGAAAAAGAGTCTTATCGCCTTGTCTATGTTTAGCCTGTTTGCTGTTTCCTCTGTACACGCTGCGGGTGGAACCGGAAAAGTCACTTTTACCGGTTCCATTATTGATGCACCTTGCTCCATCGCTCCGGGTTCATTAGATCAAACCGTTCCGCTCGGCGCTATTTCCAATGTGGTGCTGGCTGCAAACGGTAATACCGGTTCTTCAAGTGCAAAGCCTTTCCATATTGAACTGGAAGATTGCGTTATTGCTACGCCGGGCACTAAAGATAAAGTCACAGTGACCTTCACTGGTACAGCTTCTCCTTATGATGCAGAAAGCCTGGCGCTGGTAGGGGGTGATGCCAGCGGTGCGTCTATTGTTCTGACCGCCGCTGACGGCTCCAAAGTGAAACTGAATACCGCGACAGTAGGCCAAACCGTTGTTGATGGCAAAAACACGCTGACCTTTGCTGCCAGCGTGAAGGGCGGCGGCGCAACCGCCACCATTGTACCTGGCACATTCCAGGTACCGACTAATTTCGTACTGAATTACATCTAACAATATGCGTGACTAATTGGCCTGCGGCGCCCCTGCCGCAGGTCTTTTTACCTGTACCGTATTCTGGAGCTTATTGATGTTTTGGAAGCCCTTATTTTTACGCTATGCGGCCCCATTCCTGGTATTGTGCAGCGCTTTAAGTATGACCAAAACCTTCGCAAACGCCGAAGGTTTTGGTCGTTTAAATATGACGGGATCAATTGTCGAAACGCCCTGTGCGATTGACGTCGGCGATCGCGATCAGACTTTATATATGGGTAATCATCCCATTAGCAAAATCATTAGAGAAGGCCAAGGGCCTAAAAAAGAGTTTTCCATTCGATTATATGGCTGCACATTGACAAGCCTGGATCCCAGCAAATCTGACTGGAAAAAATTTAAAGTGATGTTTGATGGTGAAAATGACAAAGGCCATTTTAAAACGTCCGGTACCGCCAGTGGTGTATCCGTCAGAATCAGCGATCTTATTGGCAATGTCGCAACGCCGGGGGTACATCTGCCTGAAGGTGATCTCATGGTCGAGAATATGCATCTTAAATACACGCTCAACTTAGTGGGTAACCAGGAAATATTGCAAGCTGGCGACCACCAATTAACGATTCGTTTTAGAATCGATTATAATTAACGAGGCACGCCATCATGCTGAAATGCCTTCCTCGCCATATAGGTTATCTCATTTTTGTCTTCGTAGTGGGGACAACATTATTCATCGGGAAATTATCTTCATCCCTTGCTGTCAGTGATGTGCAGTTCAACACAGATGTGCTTGATCTTAGTGATCGCAGCAATATCGATTTGAGCCAGTTTTCACGTAAAGGTTTTATTTTGCCGGGTACTTATACCCTGGGCATTAATCTTAATGCGAACACGCTGCCTGAACGCCAGGTTCACTTCTACCCAGCAGAAGATGACGCCAATCAAACTGTGGCCTGCATTACGCCAGAGATGGTGTCTCAGTTAGGCCTGAAGGAATCAGCCTTAACTGACCTCTCGTGGTGGCATAACCAACAGTGCCTCAAACTGGAAAGCATTAAAGGCATGGAAGTACGCGGTGATTTAGGAAAATCAGCGCTGTTCATTAGTATCCCGCAAGCTTATTTAGAGTACAGCAGTCCCTATTGGGATCCACCTGCTCGTTGGGAAGAGGGCATCACAGGTGCACTCTTTGACTACAATCTCAACCTGCAAACCCTGCAGCAAAAGGGGGCGGGCGGCGGCAGCGCAACCAACTTATCCGGTAACGGTACCAGCGGCGCGAACTTTGATGCCTGGCGGGTACGTGCCGATTGGCAAACTCGTTACGATCGTCGCAACGGTAGCCATCACGAGGCGAATACCCGCTCCTGGGATTGGAGCAGGTTCTACGCTTATCGCGCGCTAAGTAAGATCGGCGCGAAATTCATTATGGGCGAGGATTACCTCAACTCGGCAATCTTCGACAGCTTCCGATTTACCGGACTCAGTCTGGTATCTGATGACAACATGTTGCCCCCTAATTTGCGCGGCTACGCACCGGAAGTCAGCGGTGTGGCGAACAGCAATGCCAAAATCATCATCAGCCAGCAAGGGCGTATCATCAAAGAGGTGCAGGTAGCTGCGGGTCCATACCGTATTCAGGATCTCGATAGTGCGGTGTCTGGCAATCTTGATGTACGCATTGAAGAGCAGGACGGCAGTGTTAAGCAGTACCAAGTGAGCACCGCCACCATTCCGTATCTCACCCGGCCGGGACAAGTGCGTTTTAAAACCGCCGTGGGGAAACCATCGGACTGGAAGCATCGTGTTGATGGGCCGGTGTTCGCTGCCAGCGAGCTTTCATGGGGCATCAGTAATGGCTGGTCACTCTATGGTGGAGGCATGGGCGGGGAAGATTACAACGCTTTTTCCGTGGGGGTGGGTCGTGATCTATTGGCTTTTGGCGCTCTATCCTCAGATGTAACGATGTCGCAGGCTAAAATCCCGAGCCGGGATACCCAGCGCGGCGGATCTTACCGCCTGAGTTACGCCAAACGCTTTGAGCAAACAGGGAGTCAGGTGACGTTCGCCGGTTATCGCTTTTCCGATAGCGGCTTTCGCTCCATGGCCGAATATCTGGATTCACGGGATGGCGATATCACCACCGGGCGCAGCAAAGAGATGTATACCCTCTCTCTGAATCAGCAATTTGAATCGCTCAATCTGACCGCGTATGTCAATTACAACCATCAGACATTCTGGAACCAACCAGCCAACGATCGTTATGACTTATCGCTTTCCCGTTATTTCGATCTTGGCCGCTTCAGAAATCTTAGCCTCTCACTTACGGCTTATCGTAACAAATTGAATAACACCAATGATGACGGCATGTACATGTCACTGTCATTACCGTGGGGCGAATCCGGAACGGTAAGTTACAACGGTTCCTATACCAAAGGAGATAACCGTCAAAGTGCGAGTTATTACAGTCGGCTGGACGATGCTGACTCCTATCAGGTGAGTGCAGGTGTTGCACGTCAGGGCGCCGATCTGAGTGGCTACTATACCCATAACGGCACCCTGGCTAAGGTCAACAGCTCGGCAAGCTATCGCGAGGGCCAACACAGCGCATTAGGCGTTGCCCTGCAAGGCGGCGCAACACTCACCACTAAAGGCGGTGCATTACATCGCACTAATATCCTGGGTGGCACAAGGATGTTAGTTGACACCGATGGCGTTGCCGGTGTGCCTGTCGGCAGTTACGGTAACCCCGTTTATACCAACCGTTTCGGTAAAGCGGTGGTGAGTGATATCAGCAGCTACTATCGCAACAGCGTGCGAATCAACATCGATAAACTGGCAGACAATGTCGAAGCCAGCCAATCGGTGGCACAGGGTACGCTGACCGAGGGGGCGATTGGCTATCGTAACTTCAACGTCATTTCCGGTGAAAAAGCCATGGCGGTCATCCGTCTGGCTGATGGCAGTTCGCCGCCGTTTGGTGCCATCGTACTGAATACAAAAAAACAGGAAACCGGCATTGTTAATGATTATGGCCGTGTCTATCTGAGCGGAATTAATGCCGGTGATACCATGACAGTACGTTGGAATAATGCGGAACAATGCGAAATTTCCCTGCCGAACACTTTACCGGACAACATGATGAATAATTTACTACTTCCTTGCGAAACAATCGTAACGTCATAAATAAACACACTCCAATGATGAGACTCTGTAGGTCAATGATGAAAAGAAAAACATTAGTGAACATCTTCGCCGCCACGACATTGAGCTTTATTGCCCATTCTGTTTCTGCCGCCATTTCATTGGACAGAACACGTGTCGTATTCCCCGGGTCAGAGAAATCAGTAAGTTTGACCGTAAGTAACCAAAACACTGAATTGCCTTATCTGGCTCAAGGATGGCTTGAAGATGAACAAGGTGAAAAACTGGATAATAACAATCCGTTGACGGTCGTACCGCCGGTACAACGTATTGAACCCCGAGCTGAAAGTCAGGTAAAAATTCAGGCACTCACCTCTTCTGAGGCATTTAAAAAATTACCACAGGATCGAGAGTCTCTTTTTTATTTCAATCTGAGAGAGATCCCACCTAAAAGTGACAAACCCAATGTATTGCAGATTGCCCTGCAAACACGTATTAAAGTGTTTTATCGCCCTGCGGCATTAGCAGAAGCCGCGGCTGCACAGCAAGCATTACCATTCCAGGAAAAAATCACCCTCAGTAAAAGTGGTGATAAATATACTGTTGTAAATCCGACTCCTTATTACGTCACCTTGATTGGTGCGAGCGCCAAAAAAGAGGGCGACGTGATTAAAGGATTTGAAGCACTGATGATCGCACCGAAAAGTCAGGCGGCGATGGGCGGCAGCACAGCAGCTTTAGGGCAGACGCCCGTGCTGGTTTACGTTAATGATTACGGCGGCCAAACAGCCTTAACCTTTAAATGCAGCGGAAATACTTGCACCGTAGATACCAGTAAACGTGCAACGCCAAAATAATCAGGGAAATGATGAAATGCAAATAATCGTCATTGCAGCACGTTCAGCCTCTGGAATGCGTAAGATGCAAGGTTCAGCATTAATATCTTGCGCAATCCTCTTTTCCTCAATGGCGCAAGCCGGCTTTACTGATGGTCTGGTAGATGGCAACTATGGGGTTATCCGTGCCCACGGCACCTTGACCGAAAGCGCCTGCCGGTTAGATATGCGTTCGGCTGATCAATCAGTCTCTTTGGGCAATATCGCCACAGGTAAACTGCAGAATCCCGGCGATACAGGTAACCTTGTTCCCGTTGCCCTCTACTTGCATGACTGCCTACGTACCTCATCGGCCAATCGCGATGTAAAAGGCAATCTGACCTGGAGCGCCAGCCAGCCAGCCGCTTCCTTCACCTTCACCGGGATTGAGGACATTGATAATCCGCAATTAATTAAAACTCACGGTGTAGAAGGTATTGGGCTGCGTATAAAAGACGCGTTGCGAAATAACGTCACACTCGGGCAGCGCGGCAAACCACTACTCATCACACCAGCAAGTCATGTCGTCATTTATTACATTGCTCCGGAACGCACGCACAATAATCTCCGTGCCGGAAGCTATTTTGCCACTGTGAACTTCAGGTTGAACTATGATTAATTCATCCTCAAGGAAAAGAAAAGATACCCTAATCTGCATAATGGCGACGCTACTCGCCCTTATGCCTTTTCCCGGTTATGTACAGGCATTTTCGACCATTGCCACGGTGAAGGTTAAAGTTTTATCGGCACCCTGCATCGTAAACGGCAATAGAGATATCCCAATAGACTTTGGCAATGACATTATCATTTCACGCATTGATAGCCGTATTTATGAACGCCCAATACCTTATGTACTTGACTGTTCTTCAGCCACATCAAAATCATTGAAAATGCAGTTGCGCGGAGCGGGGGCCTCTTTTGACACAACAGTGCTTAGCACCAGCAAAGCCAATCTCGCTATTGAGTTAAAAAGCAACGGTACAAAAATGGCGGTAAATAGTTGGCACAATTTCACCGATCCTGCACGCCCGGCATTAAGTGCTGTGCTGGTTAAAAATCGCAGCGGCACTGTCACGGGCGGGGCTTTTACAGCAACATCAACATTGCTGGTTGAGTATCAATAGGGAAGAACAATGAGACACGTAAAACGTCTTAACGGACAACAGGCATTAATATTGGCTTGTTCATTTATAATGCTTCCATTGGCACAAGCCACAAATGTCAGCTTTAAGGGAACACTTGTAGAATCTATTCCCTGTGAAATAAATAATGGTGGGCTAATCGAAATTGATTTCGATACCTTAATTATTCGTTCCATTGATGGGGATAAATATCGCCGCCCCGTACCCTATTCAGTAAATTGCACGGGAACGGGAAGTGTGCGACTGAGTGTACAAGGAACACCTTCAAGCTTTGATAACACCGCTGTTGTCACTAATCAGAGTGGGTTAGGAATTAGAGTTGAACAAGATGGCTCCCCGCTCCGTATAAACCAATATATTGCCATCAACCTTTTACGGCCTCCTACTTTAACGGTTGTCCCTGTGGCTAATCCGGCATCATTGCCTTCTTCGGGGGCCTTTACATCACGAGCCACAATCATTGCAGACTATCAATAGGACTCTTGATGAAGAAAACTATTACATTGTTAGGTTTCCTGTTCGTGTGGACCTTTGGTTTCCTCTCTCCTTCTGCGGTCAACGCAGCGGAAAATCTTATTATGCGCGGTAGCCTCGTCGATGCACCCTGTGTTATACGACCGGGCGATGAGTTAATAAAACTCGATTTTGGAGAAGTCATAGATAAATATCTCTATCGCTTTTCCCGCACGCCAAGTCGGCCTTTACTGATTCATTTAGAAGATTGCGATGTCAGTGTTGTTAAAGAGGTCGAGATTACCTTTCAAGGTATTGAAAATACGGCTTTACCGGGATTATTACGCCTTGATGCAGGTAGCATTGCCAGTGGCGTTGCGATTGGCATTGAGGGTCTGGACGGTTCTACTATCAGCATCAATAAGCCTGCGCCTGTAAGAGCACTGCAGACCGGCAATATGGTGCTGGCATTCCAGGCTTATATGCAGGGCGAACCCGATGCCATCCTAAATCGTCGGATTGGCCATGGACAATTCACGGCCACTACGACATTTATCCTGAATTATCTTTGACCTGCGTTGGTGCAGCATTGTCTTGCGGCGATGCCAGTGCCGTTTCTAATCGGTCTAGCGCGCAAAGAATGCCATAGCTACGCGCGCTTTGATTTTCCGGCAGCGGCAGCCAAACATCTGCCTGGTTCGCCAGATCCAGCGCTGCTGGGCAGATCGCAATCACCGCTGTTTTCTGGATGTGTGCATGGTGTACCGCACTCAGCACGCTGCTGTTCACCGTATCTGGCGCGGGGATTAACAGTAAATCATCCGGCTGTAAGCGGCTCAGCGTCATACGCAGCAGGTTGTCGTCCTGAATCCATGCCAGTGCCAGTCCTGCCGTTGTAAGTCGCTGGTGAACTTCTGCTACCAGCGGTGTGGTCTGTCCTGCGGCCCCAATCAATAACACACTTCGGGCATTCCGAAGCATAAGCGCAGCACGCTCCCAGGTTACCTCTTCAGCCAGCGACCACTGCTGTGCCAGTGCCTGATGAATCGTCTCAAGCTGTGGAATGTTTTGTGCACGGCGCGCTGATGGCACCGAACTGGCGCGCGCCAGACGCATGCGCAAATCGCGGATATCTTCACAGCCCACCGAACGCGCAAATCGGGTGATGGTGGCAGCGCTGACTTCGGCGCGTCCGGCCAGTTGCTCAATAGTGGCGGATGCGGCAAACGCCATATCGTTAAGGATGGCCAGTGCCACACGATTTTCCTGATGGCTCAGTGACGGCTGCCGCTGGCGGATCACCTCGATGAATGCGCCTTCCTGCTGCTGGCCAGCTTTACGCACCTGGTGTAGAAAATCATCCAGATCGCGACAGCCAGCAGAGGCGGCAAAACGACGCAGCACTTCAGGACTGACGCCCGCTTGGGTAGCCAGACTTTCCATCGTGGCCTGCGCGCTGACGTGCAAGTTATCCAGAATAAAACGCGCCAGCCTAGATTCCGGTGCATCCACCCGTGCCGACTGCTGTCGCAGCTGCCAGACAATATCCATTCGCTCACCACATCCTCAATTTGCGAACACTCATCATGCATGAAAATATTTTTCAATGTGAGTTTTTTTTCATCTGATTACGTCTTTACCCTGCTTAAAACAGCGCTTATTAACGATAAATTAAAGCACCGATCACACTCATGAAAAATATTTTCACAAACAAAGATAATTCAATTCACTGATTATTAATGACTTATCTCACATTCATCAGAA
Organism: Pantoea sp. CFCC18177; assembly: GCF_059412425.1. Taxonomy (NCBI): domain Bacteria; kingdom Pseudomonadati; phylum Pseudomonadota; class Gammaproteobacteria; order Enterobacterales; family Erwiniaceae; genus Pantoea; species Pantoea sp. CFCC18177. Next base: position 36,176 of record NZ_JBNBPL010000029.1, on the reverse strand, counting down.
AATCGTCTGTCCCGAGGGTATTTACAGCACCGCAGAGACGGGTCTTAAATGGCCCCGACAAATCACAGAAGGAAATCATATGCGTATCGTACTTTGCTGTGCAGCAGGGATGTCCACCAGCATGCTGGTCACCAAAATGCAGAGTGCTGCTCAAGGACGTGGACTGGCGATTGATATCAAAGCCGTGCCAGTGGCGGAATTTGAACGCATCCTGCCCGATGCCGATGTGGTGCTGCTCGGCCCACAGGTGCAGTTTGAAGCTGCCCGGCTAACCGCCATTGCGACGCCGCAGGGTAAAGCTGTCGCCGTCATCGACATGATGGATTACGGCATGATGCGTGGCGAGCAGGTGTTGGATAAAGCCCTGGCGTTGCACACCGCTTAATTCACCCGTTTTACCCAAATCTACTGATTGAAACACGGCCCTGTGCTGTGGGGGATTCTGCATGTCCGAAGACGTGGTTATCGATTTTGAAGAGCAAATCATGTTGCTGCTGGTTCAGGCCGGTGCAGCCCGCAGTGCAGCGCTCAGCGCACTGCGACTGGCGCGTGAAGGCCAGTTTGCTGCCGCTGAACAGCAATTAGCCTCTGCGAAAGAGAGCATCAACGGCGCGCACCAGCAGCAAACCGCGTTAATTGGTCTTGATGAAGGCAGCGGCAAACTCGCGGTCACCCTGATTTTGGTACATGCCCAGGATCACTTGATGAACGCCATGTTAATTCAGGATCTGGCGGGCGAAATCATAGAACTCTACCGCCGCACTGCGGCAGGAGGAACCGATGCTTAAGATGGCGATTATTGGTGGTGGCAGCAGCTATTCACCGGAGCTGGTTGAAGGGATTATCAATCGTTATGCACAACTGCCGGTCACGGAGTTGGCGTTAGTGGATGTGGAATCGGGACGCGAGAAGGTGAATATCATCGCCGATCTCACGCGCCGGATGCTGCAGAAGAGTTGTTTAGAGCAGGTTAAAATCAGCGTCCACTTTGAACTGGACGATGCCATTCGCGGTGCCCGCTTTGTACTGACACAATTGCGCGTAGGCCAACTGGCAGCGCGTGCCGCCGATGAGCGCCTGGGCCTGAAATATGGCCGTCTCGGCCAAGAGACCACCGGCGTCGGCGGTTTTGCCAAGGCTCTGCGTACCATTCCGGTGATGCTGAATATCGCGCGCAAAGTGGAAGAGCTGGCTCCCGATGCCTTTATCATCAACTTCACCAATCCCGCGGGTATCGTGACGGAAGCGGTATCGTGCTACAGCAACGCCAAAATTATCGGGCTATGTAACGTGCCGGTGAATATGCATCATATGATTGCTGGCATGCTCAACGTGTCGCGGGATGAGGTACAGCTGCGCTTTGCCGGGCTAAATCATCTGGTGTGGGTGCATCAGGTCACCTGTCGGGGCAAAGATGTCACTGCACAGGTGATTGAACAACTCTGTGACGGCCAGTCACTTACCATGAACAATATCAAGGATATGCCGTGGTCGCCGACGTTCCTGCGTGCGCTCAACGCCATTCCATGTCCTTATCATCGCTACTACTGGCAGACACCCCAGATGCTGGCCGAAGAGCAGCAAAAAGCGCAAAACGGCCATGAAGGTACGCGTGCAGAGCAAGTGATGAAGGTGGAAGCCGAGCTGTTTGAGCTGTATGCCGACCCGCATCTGGCGCACAAACCGGAGCAGCTCAGTTTCCGTGGCGGCGCTTATTACTCGGAAGTGGCGGTCGAGTTGATCAGTGCGATTCATAACAACAGCGGCAAGAATCTGGTGGTGAACTGCCGTAATAACGGCGCGATCCATGGCCTGCCGGATGATGCGGTGGTGGAGGTCAATTGCCTGGTGGATGCCCAAGGCGCGCATCCGCTGATGTTTGGTGAACTGCCGCCGCTGATGAATGGCCTGACGCAGCAAATCAAAGCCTTTGAACGCCTGACCATCGAAGCAGCAGTGCACGGCGATCGCCATCAGGCGCTGCTGGCGCTGTTGGGCAACCCCTTAGTCGGTGATGTTGCCACGGCGGAAGCCCTGCTGGCAGAGGTGTTGACGTTGAATAAGCCGTGGTTACCCCAGTTCACCTATCACGCGTAATGCCGTAGCGGCGCAATTTATTGCGCGATGAATCGCGCCGCTACCGAGCCCATTATATTGTTGTGCCATTGAGCCTGAGGAGGCCCTGTGTCCAACCGAACTTTTATTGAACGTTATGTGTTGCCCGCAGCGCTGAAAGTCGCTGGCCAGAAGCATGTGCTCTCGGTGCGCGACGGCATCATTCTCAACATGCCCTTTATGCTGATTGGCAGTTTCTTCCTGATCTTCGCTTACCTGCCCATCCCGGCATGGGGCCATCTGATGGCGGATCTGTTTGGTGATAGCTGGCGCAACAAACTGCTCTATCCGGTACGTGCCACCTACGACATCATGGCGCTAATCTCCAGCTTCGGTATCGCCTATCGTCTGGCGGAGAAGTACCGCACGCTGGACCCATTGACCAGCGGCGCAATGGCGTTAGTCGCCTTTGTAATGACCATTCCGCAGCAGACGCTGTTCGCCCCGGTTGAAAATGCGCCCGCACAACTGGTGACCGGCGTACTGCCAATCTCGATGATTGGTAGCCAGGGCTTGTTCGTGGCGATTGTGATTGCGCTGATGTCGACGGAGATCTATCGCTTCGTCCACAGCCGCAATCTGGTGATCAAGATGCCGGAAGGCGTTCCCCCTGCGGTGGCGAAATCCTTTCTCGCGCTGGTGCCGGGTTTCTGTGTGCTGGCGGTGGTGCTGGTGATCCGTCTGGCCGTGGAAGCCTCACCTTTTGGCGATATTAATAATCTGATCGCCACGGTGATCGGGTTGCCGATGCATCACGTGGGCGGCACGCTGCCGGGCATGATTTTCTCGGTGCTGCTGATTGGTATCCTCTGGACCCTGGGCCTGCATGGCGATGCGATTGTGTTGGTGTTTATCCAGCCAGTCTGGCTCTCCAACATGAGCGAGAACCTCGAGGCGTTTCAGCATAACCAGCCGATTCCGCACATCTTCACGCAGCAGTTTTATGATTTGTGGATTGCACCCGGCGGCACCGGTGCGCTGTTGGGGTTGGTGATTTTCATGCTGATCCGTTCGCGCAGTCGTCAGATGAAGCAACTGGGTAAAATTGCCGGACCGGCAGCCCTGTTCAACATCAGCGAGCCACTGGTATTTGGTATCCCGTTGGTGATGAACCCGTATCTGTTCCTGCCTTTTATCCTGACGCCGGTGGTGCTTGTGATCGTTTCCTGGGCGGCAATGACCACCGGACTGGTCGCGCCACCCGCCGGGATCGCCCTGCCGTTTACCACACCGATTTTTGTCAGTGGCTATTTAGCCACGGGCGGCCATATCTCCGGTACGGTGCTGCAAGTGGTGAATTTGGCGATCTCAATGGTGATTTACTATCCGTTTTTCCGCATCTGGGATCGCCTGAAGCATCGCGAAGAGCAGCAAAGCGAGCAGCAAGCGCAGGCTATGGCCGGCAACCCGGTGGTTTCATAACGTATCTCTAGGGCGGCCATCAGGCCGCCTTCCATCACATCCCCATTCTTCCAGTTTCCGCAATAATGACTTTGCAAACCCGGCTATTCTGCCGTGCCACAGGCTGTGACAACCTTTAGACAAGGTTCGGGATCGCCCCGGCCACCACTAAAGGATATCGCTGATGAAACTCTACCACTTCCCACTCTCTGGCCATGCGCATCGTGCGCGCCTGTTCCTGTCACTGCTTGGCTTGCCACACGAGGTTATTGATGTGGACCTCAAAGGCGGCGAACACAAAACGCCTGCCTTCCTCGCTATGAATCCGTTCGGCCAGGTACCGGTGCTGGAAGATGAAGGTGTTTATATCTCCGACTCCAACGCCATTCTGGTCTATCTGGCGAAGAAATCGGGTCGCCACGAATGGCTGCCAGAAGATGCATTGGGAGCAGCGCAGGTGCAGCGCTGGTTATCGGTAGCAGCGGGCGAACTGGCTTACGGCCCTTGCGCGGCGCGCTTGATCACCGTATTTGGCCGCCCTTTCAACCCGGATGAAGTCATCGCCCGCGCGCATGCGATTTTGGCGCTGATGGAGCAGCATCTGACCGGACGCGACTGGCTGGTCGGCGATCATCCCACTGTCGCGGATGTCGCGCAGTACAGCTATCTCATCGGTGCACCGGAGGGCAATGTGGATCTCTCCGGTTATCCGGCGGTCAATGCGCTGCTGCGCCGCATCGAAGCGTTACCCGGTTTTGTCCCCTTCCCCCAAACCGCTGCGGGTCTGCGCAGCATCGCGTGAGTGAGCCATCATGGGCGAGAAATTATCGGTATGGCATGCAGGTGAAATAGCCCTGCAACAGCAAGCGGGCGTGGCCGAACGTATGGCAGAGGTCGGTCAACGTGTGATTCGCGATTTCATGCCCGATCAGCATCGCGACTTCTATGCACAGTTGCCGTTTATCGTGCTGGGCAGCGTCGACGCACAAGGCGATGCCTGGGCCACGCTGCTGGAAGGTCAACCCGGATTTATTTTCTCGCCCAACGCCACCACGCTAGATATTGAAGCGCAGCCGGACGCCCGCGATCCGGCTGCGGCGGGCATCATGGATGGCGCAGCGGTTGGCCTGCTCGGCATTGAACTGCATACCCGCCGCCGTAACCGTATGAACGGGGTATTGAGCACCATCGGTGGAGGGTTGCGGGTGCAGGTCACACAGAGTTTTGGTAACTGTCCGCGTTACATCCAGCTGCGTGATTATCGTTTTGCTCGCCAGCCTGACGCGCCTTTTGCGGGTGATGTTGAAGAATTGAACGCACTGGATGCGGAGGCACGCACCACCCTCGCCACCGCCGATACGTTTTACGTCGCCACCTACGCGGACCAGCAAGTGGATGTCTCACATCGCGGCGGCAAACCGGGCTTTGTGCGGGTCGATGACGATGGTCTGCTGACCATCCCTGATTTTAACGGCAACCTGTTCTTCTCCACGCTCGGTAATATCCATCAGAATGGTAAAGCCGGGTTGCTGTTTGTGGATTATCACAGCGGCGATACGCTGCAAATCACCGGCGATGCCCGCGTCATCCTTGATTCGCCAGAAATTGCCGCCTTCCAGGGTGCCGAGCGGCTATGGACCTTTCGCGCTCGCCGCATTGTGCGCCGTCGGGCGGCACTGGCCTTGCGCTGGCGCAGCCATCCCGAGGGCATTTCACCCGCCTCTGAGATGACCGGCGACTGGCAATCTGCCGCCAAACATTTACTCGCCAGCGAACTGGCTCAGCGCTGGCGTCCATTCAAAGTGACGAAAATTGTCGATGAGAGCGCCTCAATTCGATCCTTCCATCTGATGCCGGATGATGGCGCGGGTTTATTGCCGCATCTGGCCGGACAACATCTGCCGATTCGCGTGACCTTGCCCGACACAGAGAAACCGCTGATTCGCCACTACACCTTATCGGTCGCGCCATCGGACGGTTTTTACCGCATCAGTGTGAAGCGTGATGGCGTGGTCTCAAACTACCTGCACGCTCATCTGCAGGTGGGCAATGGCCTTGAAACCCGCGCCCCTGCCGGAGATTTCACCCTCGATGCCAGCGAGACGCGTCCAGCGGTTCTGCTGGCGGCAGGCGTTGGCATCACGCCGATGCTGGCGATGCTGCGCCATCTGGTTTTTGAAGGACGCCGCAAACAGCGTATGCGTCCTACCTACTTTATCCAGTCGGCACACAGCAAAGCCGAACGTCCTTTTGCGCGCGAGTTAGATACGCTGCTGGCGGCTGCGCAAGGTGGGTTCAGGCTGATACGCGTGCTGAGTCACACCGAGGATGCAGAAGCGGGTTTTGATTACGATGTTGCCGGACGCATCGATATGGCCCTACTCTCCCAAGTGCTGCCGTTCAACGATTACGACTTTTACTTGTGCGGCCCGCCGCCGTTCACGCAGGCGCTGTATGACGGGCTGCGCAGCTACAACATTGCCGATCAGCGTATTCACGCCGAGGCTTTTGGGCCGTCATCACTGGTGCGCCACACCGATAACGATGAGCCTGCAACGCTATTGTCGCCCGTGGCAAACAGCGCTGTACCAATCAAATTTATGTCGTCTTTAAAAGAAGCCCGCTGGACGCCGCAAAGCGGTTCACTGCTGGAGTTAGCTGAAGCGCGCGGATTGAGCCCGGAATACAGCTGTCGCGAGGGCCACTGCGGCAGTTGCAAAACCCGACTGCTTAAAGGTGCCGTAACCTATAAAACGCGACCGAGTGCCAAAGTGGCAGAGGATGAAGTGTTGATCTGCTGCGCGGTTCCGGCGCAGCAGGAGGGCGAGATAGAGGCGATTCAGTTGGATTTATAAAGCGCAAAATCATAACAACGGGATAATGCTTCTCTCTTCACCATACCAAAGCTGAGAGTTTTCAAGATCCACGAATTTGCGCTCATCTTCTATTAACTCGCGTAATGCCGCCAAACCCTGTTCCGTTTTTCGGGCCGCGAGATGCGAGGGTAAATCATCCCACCACAATTCCGCGCAGCCATCAAAATCCACGGCTAAAGTCCCGCGCATTTTCTGTAAAGCATCTTGCGCCTCCGGGTTGGCATAGGGCACCGTCTGGATGTAGCGCCGTATACCTAACAATTCCGCATGCTTGCGAACCAGTGGCGCATGAACATTGCGCCAGTGATGATCGAATTCCTCACGTGAAATTGCGGGGTTTCTCTTTGCGCACATGATTAGCTTCAACATCTTCTTTACTCCTATTCACTATGAAGCTCAAAGCCTACACTCTGACAGTGCTGTCAGGGTCAAGAGGGACATTATGCAAATAGGAAAGCTGGCCACGTTAACCGGTGTGAGCATTCGTATGCTGCGCTATTACGAAGAGGCGGGGTTACTTGTTCCAGAACGAACAGAGACCGGATATCGGCGCTATACGGTCGATGATGTTTCGCGAGTGGAGCGAATATTAGTGCTGAACCGGGCGGGCTTTACGTTGCCGACCATCATCGGCTTGCTCAACTGCGTGAACTCAGGAACTGCCCCCTGCGATGCGCTGAAAAACAAAATTCAGGATCAGCTTCAGCAGATTGAAAGACAGTTTGATGATTTGAATAAGAGCCGTGAATTACTACAGCATCTACTTGTTCAATGATGAGGGGTGGATGCGATCTCTGAAAAGCAAAAACCCAGCCATAAGNATCAGCTTCAGCAGATTGAAAGACAGTTTGATGATTTGAATAAGAGCCGTGAATTACTACAGCATCTACTTGTTCAATGATGAGGGGTGGATGCGATCTCTGAAAAGCAAAAACCCAGCCATAAGGCTGGGTTTTCAGAATGTTGGTGCCCGGACGCGGAATCGAACCACGGACACGGGGATTTTCAATCCCCTGCTCTACCGACTGAGCTATCCGGGCAACGGGGCGCATTAAACCCTACTCAGGCCGCACCGTCAAACGCTTTTCTGCAAAAACCCGCTGACTGCTGGCTTTTACAGCAACCTTCAGACCATTCGGTAAAAAAATTCTGCAACTACTAACTTTAGCGGTGAATTTTTAACCACACCCGCCGATAACCGATTTGACGATAAATACCAATTATAAGGTCCACCATGTTTAGCACGATTACATCGGGAATCCTGTCGCGTCTTGCGTGGCAGAAACGCGGCAATAGCAGCGCAACGCTCAACTCGTTGCAGGATGCGATTGCGATGATCGAATTTTCACCGGAAGGCAAGATTATCAGCGCCAATGAGCTTTTCCTTGAGCGCATGGGCTATACGCTGCCGGAAATTGTCGGCCAGCATCACAGCATGTTCTGTACTGAGGATTTGATTCACTCGCCGCAGTATCGCGACTTCTGGCGCCGCTTAAATCGCGGCGAAGGATTCAGCGATAAATTCCTGCGCGTGGCAAAACACAGCCGCCCTATCTGGCTCGAAGCCAACTATGTGCCGGTGCAGGATCGCAGCGGTCGGGTGATCAAGATCGTGAAGCTGGCGAGTGATATCACCGCACGCATCATTGATGCACAAGAACAGCGCGCCATGACCACCGCCATTGAGCGTTCGATGGCGGTTATCGCCTTCAACCTTAAAGGCGAAGTGTTGATGACCAATGACAACTTCCTCAAAACCATGGGCTATCGCGCCAGCGAGGTGGTTGGCGTACACCACAGCCAGTTCTGTCCGCCTGAAATACGTAACAGCGAAGAGTATCGCCGCTTCTGGCACAAACTGAACCAGGGCGAATACATCTCTGGACAGTTTGAGCGTTTAAATAAGCTGGGTCGCACCGTGTGGCTCCGGGCAACCTATAACCCGGTATTTAATGAAGCCGGTGAACTCTACAAAGTGGTGAAATTTGCCACTGATGTCACCGCGCAGGTCGAGAAAAACCAACTCGAGCGTGAAGCAGCACAGCAGGCCTATCAAACCGCGCTGCAAACCAGCGAAAGCACCCGACTCGGTGCCACGGTGATCGAAAACAGCGTGCAGACCATCAATGAGTTGGCGGGCGAGTTGCATGGCATCTCCGGTGATATCAACAATCTGAGCGAGTCTTCCGATCGCATCGGTGCGATTGTCGAGAGCATCCGCCGCATTGCCGATCAAACCAACCTGTTAGCGCTCAACGCAGCGGTGGAAGCCGCCCGCGCCGGTCAGCATGGCCGTAGCTTTGCCGTGGTCGCTAACGAGGTGCGTACGCTGGCAGCTAACATTAACCGCGCAACCACCGAGATTGAGAACATGGTGCAGCAGAACCATATGCTGGCGGAAAAAGCGCTGAAAGGCATCGAATCGAATCTGAAACGCGCCGATCATGGTGTCGTTCTTGCCAAAGAAGCCGGTGGCGTGATTTCCGAGATTCGCGGCAGCTCCAGTGAAGTGGTACGCGCTATCAGCCATGTGGCTGAGGCATTAAAAGAAGAACAATAAACCGCGCCTACCGACGTGCACGCCACGTTTTGTAGGGTGCGGCCTGCGAGCCGCACCCTACGTTCAAAGCTGATGACATAAAAGTGTCATAGCATTGCAGTAATCTAGGATAATTCCTAACCAACGCCAGAATACTCCCATGCAGTTGCCTGATTTACGCGCAGGATTAGCCTCCTTGTCGAGCCGCTCCCGTGCGCGTTCGCTGTGCATTGAAGTCCCGTTTGTGAGTCCAGCCATCGACAATACCGCGGTGATGGCGTTGTTTACTGAACACAAAGATTTGATTGGTCTGCCGGTGGTCGAAAACGGCACGCCGTTCGGCATGATTAACCGCCATATTTTCCTGTCGCAGATGACGCGCCCCTTCTTCCGCGAACTCTACGACCGCAAAAGCTGCATCGCCTTTATGGATAAAGAGCCACTGGTGATTGATGCCGATACCGAGCTTGATCAAGTGGCACAACAGGTGGTGGCCAGCGGCGATAAATCGGTTACCGATGGCTTCATTCTCACGGAGCAGGGCCGCTATATCGGCATCGGCTTGGGTATCGATCTGATCCGCACCGTCTCGGATTTGCAGGCGCAGCAGCATCAGCAGATTTTGCAGAGTATTGACTATGCGCGCGTGATTCAGGACGCGATGCTCGATCGTTCTAAACAGCAAATGGCACAGCAGCTTCACGACTGGTGCCTGCACTGGCAGCCGCGCGATGGCGTGGGCGGCGATTACTATGCGTTCCATCAGGATGAGCAAGGCTGGCTGGCATTGATTGCCGACTGTACCGGCCATGGCATTCCGGGTGCCTTTATGACGGTAATCCTGCAATCGGCATTGGAAAACGCCCTGCAGAAAAATCGTCGTGCACCGTCCGATCTGCTGCAATCGTTGAATCGACATATCAAGCAAACCTTAGGTCAGCTCAATGCTTCACAGCAAACGTCCTTATCCAATGACGGCTGTGATGCCATCGCACTGCGCCTCGATACACAACAACATCAACTCAGCTGGTCCAGTGCACGTATGCATGCGCTGTTGCACCCTGCCGAGGGCGATGCGGAATCGTTGAAGGCCGATCGTGTAGGAGTGGGCTATACCGATACGCCGCAGGATTATGTCTGGCCTCAGCATCAACGCACGCTCATCCCCGGCGACATGCTGCTGGTGATGACCGATGGCGTTACCGATCAGCCCGGCGGCGAACGTCATATTATGTTTGGCAAAAAGCGCATTCAGACGCTGGTTTCACAATATCAAACCCTGCCGATGGCTGAGCTATCAGCAACATTTGAGCGGGAATTTCTCAACTGGCAAGGCAACCAGCCGCGACGCGATGACGTCACCTGGTTTGGCTTCCGTTATTAATGAGCACCGTATGAACTCAGGTTCAACCCTTAGCAACGTGCCACCCAAAAGTGTTGCGCTGCACTATACTGGCTTTTTCTCGCCGCAGAACATCACCGCCATGGGCGAGGTGATCAAGGTCTTTTTGGAGAACCAGCAAGCGCCCGTCAAAGTCCGTCGCCGCTTGTTCTCCAGTTTTGTTGAAATCGTACAGAACATCCTGCGCTACTCGCAGGACAGTCGCAGCATGAGTTATGCCGAACAGGATTTTCGCTTTGGCACTGTTACCCTGCACGTTGAGGGTGACAACTATGTGCTGGAGAGCAGCAACCAGGTGGATGAAGTCGCCTGCGAGCAGTTACGTTACTGGCTGGATTTGCTGCGCACGATGAGTAATGAAGAGATCAAACAGGCATACCGGGTAGGTCTGCGTGCTGAGAGCCCTGCGACAAGCAAAGGGGCCAACATAGGTTTACTGACGTTAGCACGTGACGTCAGCGAACCGCTGGAGTATGAACTGCGTCCGTTGGAGTCCAGCGGTTACGCCACGTTTTGGCTGAAAGCCACCATTCACCAGGATTGATTTTGCTATGCAAAACCTTGTTATTGCTGCCACAGAAAGCACCCCCGACGTCAATTTTGATTTCGAAACCAGCCAGTTCGCCCTGCGCGGTGAGTCCTGGCCCGAAAATGCCGCGGCCTTTTATCGTCCCCTGCTGGATGCCCTGGAAAACTGGCAGCCCGAGCAAGGCGGCCAGGTAGAAGTCAACATTGCACTGCGCTACTTCAACAGCTCCAGCACCAAGATGCTGTTCAGCCTGTTCGACCTGTTTAACCAGCTGGCGCAAAAAGGCCAGACGGTGGAGCTGAACTGGTTCTTCGATGAAGAAGATGATGTCTCTGAAGAATTCGGTCAGGAGCTGGCGCTGGACTTCACCGATTTGCAGGTCAATCTGCGAGCGGAAATGGCGTCATGATGGACCTGAACGAGCTGTTTCGCGAAGAGAGCGAGGTACTGACTCGTTCACAGGATGTTGCGGCACAAAGCGCGCTGAGCGCGGAAGATTACCGTGATGCGCTGCAAATGGTGAATCGCCATTATCAGCGCCTGATGCGTGAAACCTATCGCATGATCTCACGCAGCGATCGCGCCGAGCGGGAACTCAACCGCGTTAATGAGCAGTTGCAGCAGTTGGCGCAAGAGCTGGAGTACAAAGCCACTCACGACCCGTTGACGGCGGTGTGGAACCGCGGTGCCATCATTCAGCGTATTACCAATACATTGAGCAATGGCCCGGCGGCACTGATCATTTTGGATATTGATCACTTCAAGAAGATCAACGACGAGTTCGGCCATCCGATGGGCGATAAAGTGATTTGTGGGCTGGTATCACGTATTCAGAACCACTGCCCGGAAGATGCCAGCATTGGCCGCATTGGTGGCGAAGAGTTTACCGTACTGCTGCCCCACTATCGCCTCTCAGATGCGGTGATCGTGGCGGGCGCAATTCACGCATCCCTTAATGCTTCACCGTTGGCGGTACTGCCAGGGCAGTTGGTGACAGCCAGCCTCGGCGTGAGCTATGGCAAGCCGGGTTCCGATTTTGAAACCCTGTATAACAATGCCGATGCCGCGTTATACGATGCCAAGAACCATGGCCGTAATCGGGTGTTTTTCCGTTAAATAACAGCGTTCGCTGCGACGGGCGGCCTGAAGGCCGCACCCTACAGGCCAATCGCTCGCTAATTTTTCTGCGCCGTTTGCACTGGGGGATCGGTCGCTGGCGGCAGGAAGATATGGTCAAGGATATTGCGCATCAGCGGAGCCGCCGTCACCCCTTCACTTCCCCCGTTTTCCAGAATTAACGCCACCGCCACTTTCGGCGCATCAAAGGGTGCAAAAGCGGTATAGAAAATGTGGTCACGCAGGCGCGTGGGAATCATCTTGGCGTTATACACCTGGTTCTGTTTCAGGCTGAAGACCTGAGAGGTCCCGGACTTCGCCGCAATGCCGTAAGGCGCGGTATGGAAGTACTTATAACCTGTACCATTTGGCGCATTTGCCATACCAAACATCGCATGACGCACCAGCGACCAGTACGGCGATTTTGGATCGCCAATTTGTGGCTGCGGCTCTTTCGGTTGATAAGGTTGCTGCACAGTACCGCGCTGTGATTTCTCCAGCAGATGCGGGTTAATGACGCGGCCATTGTTAAGCAGTGCCACCAACGCTTTCACCATCTGAATCGGCGTGGCGATCCAGTAGCCTTGCCCGATACCCACGGACACCGTATCCCCTTGATACCAGGCACGCTTGTGCACTTTCTGCTTCCACTCGCGGCTTGGCAACAGGCCCGCGTACTCTTCATTCAGGTCGATACCGGTAGGTTTGCCGTAACCAAACTGGCTCAGCATGGTGTGAATGCGGTCGATGCCCATCATAAACGCCACCTGATAGAAGAACGTATCCGCGGATTCTTCAATGGCGCGGGTAACATCCAACATGCCATGGCCCGATTTTTTCCAGTCACGGTATTTACGATCGGTCCCCGGCAAGGTCCAGGTCGGTGCCCCGAAGAACGTCGTGGTCGGGGTGATGACTTTGCTTAATAACGCCGACATCGCCATATAGGGTTTCACCGTGGAGGCTGGTGGATAGAGACCTTGAGTGACGCGGTTGATCAGCGGCAGGTTTTTGTCCTGCAGCAGCGTTTTGTAGGCTTTATAACTGATGCCTTTCACAAACGGGTTGGGATCGTAGCTCGGCGCGGACACCATCGCTAACACGCTGCCATCGCGCGGGTCCTCAATCAATGCCGCTGCTCGCTGTCCGGCCAACTGGCTCTCCACATACTGCTGCAAATGCAGATCCAGCGTAAGGTAGATGTTTTGTCCGGCGACGGGCGGCACTTCTTTCAGCACGCGCACGATGCGGCCGTGGTTATCGACTTCCACTTCCTGATAGCCAGTTTTGCCATGCAGCAGCGATTCGTAATAGCCTTCGATGCCCTGCTTGCCAATGTTATGGTCCGCCGCGTAGTTTTCGCCCACGCCTTCCGCGTTCAGGCGTTTGAAATCGTTGTCGTTGATCTTGGAAACATAGCCGACCACGTGCGCCAGATCGGCACCGTAAGGGTATTCACGGTCTTGATAGGTATCGATGGTGACGCCGGTATAGCGGAACTGGTTAACGGAAAAACGCGCCACCTCTTCGTCAGTGAGTTCGCCTTTCAACTCTACCGGCTTATAACGACTGTTCTGTTTCAGCTCATGCTCAAAGGTTTCGATCTCTTCTGGCGTCAAATCGACAATCGGCGTCAGCGCTTTGAGCGTTTCCTGCATATTGGCGATTTTGTAAGGCGTGATGAGAATGTCGTACCAGGTGACATTGCGCACCAGCGGAATGCCGTTGCGATCGTAAATCAGCCCGCGCGTGGGGGCGATGGGGATCATTTTGATGTCGTTTTCGTTGGATCGCGTCTGATAATAGCTGTGCTGATCCACCTGAATACGATACAGGTTGACGCCAAGAATGATGAAGCAGATGACGACCAGAGCAAAAGCGACAAGCGCACGGCGGACAAACAGTTTCTCTTCAGCTTCGAAATTACGGAAATTCATCAGGGGGGCTTAGTCTCTTTGTTATCACGCTAATGATAAGCAGAGATGGCTTTAGAGCCAGCAGGAAGATGCACAAGCTTGGGTAAAAGTGTGTCAGATGTTTACGGCGGACTAGATAGTGCGGTTTGACGCCCTCACCCCGGCCCTCTCCCGCAAGCGAGAGAGGGAGCAAACCGCACACTTTTGATACTTTCTTCGAACCGTGCTCTCTCCCGCTTGCGGGAGAGAGCTAGGGTGAGGGAGATATGTCTAATCAGTCTCCCAGCAGCACCGACTCCAGCGCGATCTTAATCATATCGTTGAAGGTGGTCTGGCGCTCTGCAGCAGTGGTCTGCTCATGGGTACGGATATGGTCCGACACCGTACAGATAGTCAGCGCTTTAGCACCGAACTCTGCTGCCACACCGTAAATACCGGCCGCTTCCATCTCCACGCCCAGAATGCCGTACTTTTCCATCACGTCGAACATCTGCGGATCTGGCGTGTAGAACAGATCAGCGGAGAAGATGTTACCCACGCGGGCATCGACACCCAGTGCTTTTGCCGCGTCAACCGCGTTGCGCACCATATCGAAATCGGCAATCGCCGCGAAATCGTGATCCTTGAAACGCATACGGTTCACTTTGGAATCGGTGCAGGCACCCAGACCAATCACCACATCACGCAGTTTCACATCTGCACGTACCGCGCCGCAGGAGCCAACACGGATGATTTTTTTCACGCCGAAATCGGTGATCAGCTCTTTGGTGTAGATTGAGCAAGAAGGAATGCCCATACCGTGACCCATCACTGAAATCTTACGGCCTTTGTACGTCCCGGTGTAACCCAGCATGCCGCGCACGTTGTTCACTTCAACCGCATCTTCCAGGAAAGTTTCTGCGATGTGCTTCGCGCGCAGCGGATCGCCCGGCATCAGTACGACGTCTGCGAAATCACCCATTTCTGCATTAATATGAGGCGTTGCCATGGTTATTTTCCTTTTTAAAATTGGTGGGCTGTTTTACAGCAGGCTTTTACCGTAGTCCATGCTGGACAGGCCAAAATAGGTCGCAATGGTCTGACCGATATCAGCGAAAGTATCGCGGTAACCCAGCGATCCCGGCTTCACGTTCGGACCGTAAATCAGAATCGGAATGTGCTCGCGCGTGTGCTCAGTGCCTTGCCAGCTTGGGTCACAACCGTGGTCGGCAGTGAGGATCAAAATATCCCCCTCTTTCACCAGCGCCATCAGCTCAGGCAAACGACGGTCGAAGAACTCCAGCCCACCAGCATAACCCGCGATATCGCGACGATGACCCCAGGTTGAGTCAAAATCAACGAAGTTGGTGAACACAATGGAATTGTCTGGCGCTTTCTTCATCTGCTCAATGGTGGCGTTGAACAGCGCATCCAGACCGGTGGCTTTCACCTTCTGGGTGATGCCTTGCTCGGCGTAGATATCCGCAATCTTGCCAACGGAGATCACTTCGCCGCCCTTCTCGTCCACCAGCTTTTTCAGCATAGTCGGCGCAGGCGGTTCCACCGCTAAATCGTGGCGATTACCGGTACGTTCGAAGTTGCCCGCTTTGTCACCGACAAACGGACGCGCAATCACACGGCCGATGTTGTAGCCACCGTTGGTCAACTCTTCACGGGCGATTTCACACAGCTCATACAGACGATCGAGGCCAAAGGTCTCTTCGTGGCAGGCAATCTGGAATACCGAGTCAGCCGAAGTGTAGAAAATCGGCTTGCCGGATTTCATGTGCTCTTCGCCCAACTGGTCGAGGATCACTGTGCCGGATGAGTGGCAGTTACCGAGATAACCCGGCAGATCGGCGCGTTTCACCAACACATCGAGCAGTTCCTGTGGGAAGCTGTTCTCTTTGTCGCTGAAGTAGCCCCAGTCAAACAGCACCGGCACACCGGCGATTTCCCAGTGGCCTGACGGCGTGTCTTTGCCCGACGACAGCTCGCTGGCGTAGGCATAGGCACCAATGATTTCCGCATTGGCGTCCAGACCCGGCGGGAAGCGACCGGTAGAGAGTTCAGCCGCTTTCCCCAGACCGAGTGCGGTCAGGTTAGGCAGATGCAGCGGGCCTTCGCGACCAATATTGGCGCGGCCTTCGAAGCACGCTTCGGCGATATGGCCGAGCGTATCCGATCCTTCATCACCGAATTTATCGGCGTCTTTGCTGGAGCCGATCCCAAAGGAGTCGAGAACCATAATAAAAGCACGTTTCATGCAAGTCTCCTGCGCAACTGCGCGATGACAAGTCAAAAAAAAGCGATCAGATCAGTATACCCGAACGGCCGCTCCCTGGCACGAAGAAGCGTTACTCGCTGACGCGGCGATAAACTACCGGTGTTGCCGCAGGCGCAGTATCGCTTAAGGTGATAGCCGCTTTGACGGCTTCAGCAGCCTGCTGCCATTGCGCTTCCGAGGCGGCATGAATCACCGCCAGCGGGCGCTGCGCATCAATCTGCGTGCCGAGCGTGGTCATCTCACTTAAGCCCACGCTGTAATCAATACTGTCGCTGGCGCGCTGGCGACCACCACCCAGCGCCACTACCGCCATGCCCAGCGCTCGTGTATCCATCGCACTGACAATACCCGCGCGGTCGGCGTACACCGCTTTGCTGAGCGTAGGCGCAGGAAGGTAATGGTCCATGCGTTCGATAAAGTCAACCGGGCCGTTTTGTGCAGCCACCATGCGAGCGAACACGTCTGCCGCTTTGCCGTTATCCAGCACCTGCTGCAGTTTTTGCCGCGCTTCAGCGTCATTTTCCGCCAGTTTGCCGGAGATCAGCATTTCAGAGCACAGCGCCATGGTGACTTCCAGCAGACGTGGATTGCGCGCTTCGCCAGTGAGGAACTGCACCGCTTCACGCACTTCCAGCGCATTGCCTGCGGTTGAAGCCAGCACCTGATTCATGTCGGTGAGTAGCGCGGTGGTTTTGCAGCCTGCGCCGTTCGCCACGCCAACAATCGCCTGCGCCAGATTTTCAGAGGCTTCAAAGGTCGGCATAAAGGCACCGGAACCGACTTTGACATCCATCACCAGCGCATCGAGGCCTTCAGCCAGTTTTTTGGCAAGGATCGAGGCGGTGATCAGCGGGATTGAGTCAACGGTGGCGGTGATATCACGCGTGGCGTAGAAACGTTTATCGGCCGGTGCCAGTGAGTTGGTCTGGCCAATAATCGCGATGCCGACCTCTTTGATGATCTGGCGGAAACGGTCGTCGCTCGGGAAGATGTCAAAACCGGGGATCGCTTCCAGCTTATCCAGCGTGCCGCCGGTATGCCCGAGGCCACGCCCGGAGATCATCGGCACATAACCGCCGCAGGCGGCAACCATGGGGCCGAGCATCAGCGATGTCACATCACCCACGCCGCCGGTTGAGTGTTTATCGACAATCGGACCGTTGAGATTCAGCGATTGCCAGTTGAGCACGGTGCCGGAGTCACGCATTGCCATGGTCAGCGCCACACGCTCCTCCAGATTCATGTCGTGGAAATAGATGGTCATCGCCAGCGCGGCGATCTGACCTTCTGACACGCTGTTATCGCGCACGCCATTAATAAAGAAGCGGATTTCCGCCTCAGTCAGTGGCAGGCCATCGCGTTTTTTTCGAATAATTTCTTGTGGCAGGAACAAGGTTGCCTCCCCGGAGATTGCTGTGAAAATGGCAGAACATCGGCCAGGTGCGCTAAAATGCGCCAGACACCTGTAGGGTCGCCATTTATGGCGACCATTGGCGTGAAATCAATAACCCGTCTTACTGGTCGCCGTTGCGTGGCCCAGCGTGTTTAGCAGGCTTGCCAACAGGCTTGACGCGCCAAAGCGGAAATGACGCGCATCCGCCCAGCCTTCGCCGAGGATATCGTCTGCCAGTTTCAGATAGATGGCCGCATCTTCGGCGGTACGTACGCCACCCGCCGGTTTGAAACCGACCTGCTGCTTGACGCCTTTATCACGGATTACTTGCATCATGATCGCCGCCACTTCTGGTGTGGCGTTGACCGGCACTTTACCGGTGGAGGTTTTGATGAAATCAGCACCCGCATCAATGGCAATTTCAGAAGCGGCACGGATCAGCGCTTCCTCTTTTAACTCACCGGTTTCGATAATAACCTTCAGCAGCACATTAGCGGCGGCGCAGGCTTCTTTACAGGCTTTCACCAGTTCAAAGCCGATTTCGCGATTACCGGCAATCAGCGCGCGATACGGGAAAACCACATCCACTTCGTCGGCACCGTAAGCGATAGCCGCGCGGGTTTCTGCCAGCGCGATGTCAATGTCATCGTTGCCGTGCGGGAAGTTGGTTACAGTCGCAATCTGAATCTCTGGGGTGCCCTGCTCACGCAGTGCTTTACGCGCCGCCGGAATAAAGCGTGGATAGATGCAGATAGCCGCGGTGTTACCGGCTGGCGATTTCGCCTGACGACACAGTGCGATCACCTTCTCATCCGTATCGTCTTCATTCAGCGTGGTTAAGTCCATCAGTTGCAGTGCACGTTGTGCAGCAGCGTTGAGATCGGTCATGGTGCTCTCCAAAAGGTACCCGGCAGACGGTGTCACCGGGGAATGTGATAATTCTAACAATCCTCGCACGAATTAATTGCGCCATGAGTCACACGAAAAAAGAAAACTTGTCATGTAAATACAGTCATATCGTGACATTCATCACAAATAGCCGCTGGCACAACCGATTTCTGGCGAAATACTGGTTGTTAATATTATCACAATTTTTGGTGAGAAAGTGTATAGCGGCTTTAATACTGTAGCCAATTCGGACCACAAAAGTGGCATTTCCAGAATCTGTCGGGAGGGTGTCAGTCGGGGAGTGCAAACACGCGCAGGCTGTTTTGCCACAGGGCTTCAGCGATGATTTCAGGCGGCTCGCTGCGCAGCTCGCACAGCACATCAAATACGTTACGCGCCCTTTCAGGACGATTAGGCTGGCCCTGAAAACCTTGCAGCGGCATATCTGGCGCATCGGTCTCCAGTAACAGCGATGACAGCGGCAAACGGGCGATGGTATTGCGGGTTTTACTGGCCCGCTCGTAAGTTATGGTGCCGCCAACGCCAATGGCATAGCCAAGCTGAATAAAACGCTCAGCCTGCTGCTGGCTCCCGGCAAAGCCGTGCACCACACCACAGCGCGCTAAGTTGTGACGTCGCAGATGCAGCGCTAACTGATCGTGCGTGCGCCGCGAGTGCAGGATCACCGGCAAGTCGTACTGCTTCGCTAATTTTAATTGCGCATCCAGCAGATGCGTTTGTTTGCTGAACTGCGCATCATCCATATAGAGATCGAGTCCGATCTCGCCGATCGCCACCCGTTTAGGATCGGGCGTTTGTAGCCAGCGTTCCAGCTCCTCCAGATGCGCATCGGTGTGCACGGCGATATTGATCGGATGTAAGCCCAACGCGGCATACAGCGCGTCATGTTGCTGCGCCAGTTGAGTGACCAAAGCGAATCGACTGGCATCGACGCTTGGCACAATAATCCGTTCCACCGCCGACTGCGCCGCCCGATCGATGCTGCCCGCTGCGTCATCGACAAAAGGGGGAAAATCAAAATGGCAGTGGGTATCGATAAATCTCATGCCAGCGACCCTGCATCAAAGTCTGCATCGTTATCCGCCAGCAATGGCGTATGCACGGCACGATTATCGGGGGCATTCGCCACTGCGGCCGGAGGCGTCACGCGCAGGATAGGTTCGGCATCGCTCAACCACTGGCCGAGGGTAGCGAGGAAATAGCGACCACTGCGGCGGCCCAGATGGTAATCCTGATTAAGCGAGGCGAGACGGCTGCCCAGCGCCATACTGGCCAGCGGTTTAGGCGGATAGATCTCGATGATACGCAGATCGCCCGGTGGCTGATCGATGAACTGCTGAATCTCACGGTAGCTCTCTTCGTGGTGATGCAGGATGTTAATCATCGGCTGCAGCGCACTGTCACCCAGCCAGCGCTCCATGCGTTTAAACCATTTCGGCGTATAGGACATCTGTGAAGGCACCGTGCGGATCACCACAATGGTGTCAGCGCCACGCCGGGCCGCTTCGCGCACCGGGATCGCATCACTGATGCCCCCATCCAGATAACTGATGCCGTTCATCTCCACGCCGCTGCGGTAAAATCCAGGGATTGCGCTGGAGGCTTTAATAATGTCGTGCCATGTGGTGTGAGTCGGATTGAAATACTCAGCCGAGTAATCGTCGCCACGACAGGCACACATGTAAAACTCGCTGCCCTTGGCAAACAGACCTTGAGCCGTGTCCAGCGCCAGTGGAAACTCTTGTTTGGTGATGTCCACCAGCCAGTCGAGATCAATCAAATGGCCACCGCGTACAAAGCGCAGCGGATCAAAAAACAGTTTGCTGGTGGTGTAACGGGTAATCACGCGGCGAGCATAGCCAGGCTGCGCGCAGACAAACGCTGACAGGTTTTGGGCGCCTGCCGAGGTGCCTAACATCAATTGAAAGGGATTAAATCCCGCACGCTGAAACTCGTCCAGCACGCCTGCGGTAAAGATGCCGCGTTGACCGCCGCCTTCGCAGACCAGGGCGATTTTGTTGGATTTGAAAGGAGTGAGCGCCAACGGCTCAAAGGTGTCCAGTGACACCGGGATGCGTATTCCCAATGGATGTCCCTCAGTTTTCCTGCTCTGAGGGAGCCGCTTGAGGCAGCATCCCGGAGAACCAGTCATTGTCGTTCCCTGACCCATTGCATCTGCATCAGCAATCGGCGCGGCGGGTTAGTATGCCGCAAATGACGGTTCTCCGCTTTAGTGACTCGCGGGTTAGCGTTGTGTTAACGCAATCGGTCAGGGTCGTTTACGCCCGGTAAACAGGCTGATGAGGAACAGAATAATACCGACGATGAAGACAATTTTAGCTGCCCATGCTGCCGTACCCGCCAGACCGCCGAAACCTAATGCTGCAGCAATCAGAGCGATGACCAGAAAGATAATACCCCAACGAAACATAAGCCTCTCCTTTACCATAGTGAAAATCGAACTGCTTATTCATACATCACTGTTTTTATTAAAGAACGGCGTCAAACTGATGCCGTTCTGCTCGCGTTAAGATTTCACTTTCAGGTCATTCTTCACGCTTTTCACGCCTTCAATGGCTTTGGCAATTTTCTCAGCACGATCAGACTGTGCCTGGGTTGCCACATTCCCTGATAACTGCACCACGCCATCGTTAGTTTCCACTTTCACGTTGCGCGATGGCACAATGTCATCTGCTAAAAGCTTAGCTTTGATTTCGCTGGTGGTGGCGGTATCACCCGCGTAACCCTTCAGCGTGGTTTCTTTGCTGTCTTTAACGTGTAGTTTGTCACTGACGGATTTCACACCCTCAACTTTTTGCACCAGCGCCACGGCTTTTTCTGCCTGATCCTGCGAGGCGACAAAACCGCTCAGCGTGACCACGCCCTGATGCGTTTTTACTGAGATATCCGTGCTTTTAATCGCTTCATCATCCACCAGCGCCGCTTTGGCTTTGGCAGTGATGCCGCTGTCATCCATAAAACCATCGACTTTTTTCATAGAACTATCGATTTTGGAACCCGTGCTGCTGGTATCTGCAGCAAACGCAGCACCGCTCAGCAAGACAGAACTGGCCAGCGCAGCAATCAGGGTTTTAGCAATCTTAGTCTTATTCATCGATATCATCCTTCTATCAGTTAACTCACTCGCAACTGCGAATGCGCCAGCAACAAACGGCGTCGCTGCGTGAATGGACGTAATGAAACCAGAGGTCTCTTTTCTCGTCCGACAGGATAATCATAGTAGGGATTACAGGTTTTGCTGGCTTTTGTGGTTGATATCTCGCCAAAAAGCGATAAACGCAGCGTAAATAGGAACAGTCTGTAGGATAAAAACAGGGCCAGTGATAACCACTGGCCCTGAAGCAGAGATGCATCTTAATGAGTCGGCGGGCGTCAGTAAGGGCGCACCCTACAGCCCTAAGGGCCGCGCAGCATCAGTGTTCGCGCGTCTTGCGGAAGGTCACGTCAGGATAGCGTTCCTGGGTGATATTGAGGTTAACCATGGTCGGGGCGATGTAGGTGAGGTTGTCACCGCCATCCAGCGCCAGATTCACTTCATTTTTACGCTGGAAATCATCGAATTTCTTCGCGTCTTTGCACTCGACCCAACGTGCAGTCGAGACGTTGATGGCTTCATAAATCGCTTCAACGTTGTATTCGCTTTTCAGGCGCGCCACCACCACTTCAAACTGCAGCACACCTACTGCACCAACAATCAGGTCGTTGTTGTGCACTGGACGGAACACCTGCACTGCGCCCTCTTCCGACAGCTGAACCAGCCCTTTCAGCAGCTGTTTCTGCTTCAGTGGATCGCGCAAACGGATACGACGGAACAGCTCTGGGGCGAAGTTCGGAATACCGGTGAACTTCATGTTTTCACCCTGAGTAAAGGTGTCACCGATCTGGATGGTGCCATGGTTATGCAAACCGATGATGTCACCCGGATAGGCTTCTTCGACGTGCGAACGGTCACCCGCCATAAAGGTCAGCGCATCGGAAATCACCACGTCTTTGCCGGTACGCACCTGGCGCAGTTTCATGCCTTTCTCGTACTTGCCCGACACCACGCGCATGAAGGCCACGCGGTCACGGTGTTTCGGGTCCATGTTGGCCTGAATCTTAAACACGAAGCCGCTGAACTTCTCTTCTTTCGCTTCAACCAGACGCGAATCTGACTGACGCGGCATCGGCGTAGGTGCCCAGGCCACTAAGCCATCGAGCATGTGGTCAACGCCAAAGTTACCCAATGCGGTACCGAAGAACACCGGGGTAATTTCGCCGCTCAGGAACAGATCCTGATCGAATTCGTGTGAAGCGCCCTGCACCAGTTCCAGCTCATCACGCAGCTGCTGCGCCAGATCTTCACCGACTGCCGCATCCAGATCGGGGTTCGCCAGACCTTTAACAATGCGCACATCCTGAATGGTGTGGCCTTTACCGGTCTGATACAGGTAAGTTTCATCTTTGTAGAGGTGATACACCCCCTTGAACAGCTTGCCGCAACCAATTGGCCAGGTAATAGGCGCACAGGCAATTTTCAGCTCACTTTCTACCTCATCCAGCAACTCCATCGGATCGCGGATATCACGGTCAAGTTTGTTCATAAAGGTGATGATCGGCGTATCGCGCAGACGGGTCACTTCCATCAGCTTACGGGTACGATCTTCAACACCTTTTGCAGCGTCGATCACCATCAAACAGCAGTCCACCGCCGTCAGGGTGCGGTAGGTATCTTCCGAGAAGTCTTCGTGTCCTGGGGTATCCAGCAGGTTGACGAGGCTGTCGCGATACGGGAACTGCATCACTGAGGTGGTGATGGAGATACCACGTTGTTTCTCCATCTCCATCCAGTCGGATTTCGCATGTTGGCTGGAGCCGCGGCCTTTTACGGTACCGGCGGTTTGGATCGCCTGCCCGAACAGCAGCACTTTTTCGGTAATTGTGGTTTTACCAGCATCCGGGTGCGAGATGATCGCAAACGTACGACGGCGCGCCACTTCTTCTAAAAAGGGAGCAATAGACATGAGTGAATTCTTCTTCAAGGGCAACACGCGGGGGCGCGCTGCGAATAAATTGTTCCGGGCTGTCCGGAGGATAACGGACCCAATAGTGACGCAAAGGCGTCAGTTCACAGCAAGATGTGCGCGATCTACATGGGCGGCAGTCCGGTTATCCAGTCAGCATTGAGGCGGCATAGCATACAATAATTCGGCAGGCGGGGAAATCGTGGGATTCGTGCAGAAAGATTAATAAAGCGCGATGAATCGCGCCGCTACAGCATGTTGCTGATACGTAGCGGCGCAATTCATTGCGCGTAGTCAGCTTATCAGCCTAAAACACGCACCACTGCCGCCTTAAAGATCTTCACCCCGATCTCCAGCGAACTCAGCTCAAAGCGCATATCAGGATGATGCAGGCCCGGCACCAGATTGGTTCCCAGGCCCCAGAAGCCGGCTTTCACCTGCGGGCGCTTCACCGGGTAGTAGAAGAAATCTTCACTGCCTGGGGTGGTTTTGGTATCCAGCAATCCTTCCTCACCCAGCACATCGACAATCGCCGCACGAATTACCGCCGTAGCGTCTTCATGGATCTCAGCCGCTTGCATCTCTTTCAACACCACCACTTCAGCAGTGGCACCCAGCGCGGCCACGCTGTGTTGAATCGCCTTGGTGACTTTATCCTTGAGCACATCCATTGGCGCGTTCTCCTGTGAACGCAGGTCCCACACCACGCGCGCTTCATCCGGCACCGAGTTGGTGACGCCAGCATCGCACAGGAAACGCGTTGCCTTCACGCTCCAGGTCAAACCCGGTGCGAGATGAATGCTGTTGACGGCCTGCACCGCTTGTACGGCAGCGTCTAACGCATTCACCCCTAAATGGGGACGTGCCGCATGGGCGGGAACGCCTTTGATAGTAGCTTCCAGCGTGCTACAGGCTGAGTAGATCACGGCGGGTGTCGCCTGACCAACATGGCACTCTTCCAGTGGGCGGACGTGGAAGCCGAGAATCATCTCCACGTCATCCATCGCGCCGCCTTCAATCATCGCCAGCGCACCGGCACCCAACTCTTCAGCGGGCTGGAATAGCAGCTTAAGTTTGCCCTTTTTGATTGCACCCTCTTTCAGCAGTTCCTGCGCCGCGGTCAGCACCACCGAAGAGTGCCCATCATGGCCACAGGTATGACGTGCACACGCGACACCGTTAATGATATGACCCAGCGCGTCCATGTCCGCGCGCAACGCCAGCACCGGACCCGGCACGCCGCTATCAATTTCCGCCACGATGCCGGTGGTGTTGTTAATGCCGCGCCTCACCTTGATCCCAGCTTGCTCCAGCTGTTCAGCGATATAGGCGGAAGTTTTGAGTTCTTCAAATCCCAGTTCCGGAATTTCATGCAGGTAATGGTAATGATCTAATACGTTCGACACCGCTAAGCTCCTGACAAGTAAAGGCTCGCTCCAGCATCCGCCGATGCGCAGCTATAATCAATCCAGCGTGAATGAAAATGAGTCAAAACTGAGAACTCTTCGCATTCAAAAAATGGAATAATTCCATTTACAATCAATAAGATAAATTCAACTTTTTTGCGAAAAAGCCTTCACAAAAAAGTATAGATTGATGCATAATTCACCGTACTTCACCTGACAAATTAAAAAGGACTCAGCCATGTTAACTGCTGAAATGACCTCTCGCCTGAACGACCAACTGAACCTGGAATTCTTCTCAGCCAACCTGTATCTGCAGATGAGCGCATGGTGCAGCGACAAAGGCTTTGAAGGTGCTGCTTCTTTCCTGAAGATGCACTCTCGTGAAGAGATGGAACACATGCAGCGCCTGTTCGATTACGTCAGCGATGCCGGTTCACTGCCGGTGCTGGGCAGCATTGCCGCGCCTGCCGTTAGCTGGAACTCACTGAATGACGTGTTGGAAGAAGCGCTGAAGCATGAGCAGCTGATCACCCAGCGCATCAACGATCTGGTGCACACCGCGTTGATGTCTCAAGACTACTCAACCTTCAACTTCCTGCAGTGGTATGTGGCTGAGCAGCACGAAGAAGAGAAGCTGTTCAAAACCGTACTGGATAAACTGGCACTGGTCGGCAATAAAGGCGAAGGCCTGTTCCTGGTCGATAAAGACCTGGGCCGCATGAACGTGGAAGGCCACGGCCAGTCATAAGCAAAGATTACACACAGCAAACAGCACAACGCCCGGCATTGCCGGGCGTTTTTTTATGCATTAATGAATTGTTTGCGGTTATCGGCCAGGTGCGCATTAATGCGCACCCTACGATATGCCATTGTAAGGTCGCCATTAATGGCGACCTTAATTACTCCAACTCTTTCAAACGCAATTCGGACGGCTGTGGGCGACCGAAATAGTATCCCTGGAACAGGGTACAACCCTCTTCACGCAGCTTCGCGAACTGCTCGCCGCTCTCCACGCCTTCTGCTGTAATCTGAATGTCCAGACTACGACTCATGCCGGTAATGGCACGGATGATCGCCATGGCTTCACGGCTGTCACCCATATCGTTGATGAACGACTTGTCGATTTTGATCTTGTCGAACGGGAACGAACGCAGATAGCTCAGCGATGAGTAACCGGTGCCGAAGTCATCCAAGGCGATCTGCACGCCAATCGCTTTCAGGCTTTGCAAGGTGCGGATATTACCCAGCGTATCGTCGAGTAACACCGATTCGGTGATCTCAACTTCCAGACGATGCGGTGCCAGACCGGACTCTCGCAGCGCGCCTTCCACCACCGACACCAGAGAGCTGTTCTTGAACTGCAGCGGCGACAGGTTGACGGACACCGACTGGTCTGTGCCCCAACTCTGCGCCTCGCGGCAGGCTTCATACAGCGCATACGCGCCGAGCATATGAATCAGCCCGGTCTCTTCGGCAATCGGAATAAAGTCATTCGGCATGATCAATCCTTTGATCGGATGATGCCAACGCATCAGCGCTTCATAACCGATAATGCCTTCTTCATTGGTGATCGGCTGATAGTAAAGCTTGAGCTGACGACCGGTAATCGCATCACGCAGATCGTTTTCAATCACACGACGACTACGCGCCAGGTCATCCATCTCCAGCGTGAAGTGCTCAAAGCGGTTACGACCATTACGTTTGGCTTCGTACAGCGCCATATCCGCGCAGCGTAGCATGTGCTCCGGCGTGTTAGTGGTTTGCGAGGTCAGGGCAATGCCGACGCTCAAGCCAACCGACAGGTTGTGCCCTTCCACGTTGACCGGTGGACGGATCGCTTCAATCAGGCGCTGTGCCACCACCGCCGCTTCCTGGGCGTTGTTGATATTCGGCAGCACGATGGCAAACTCATCGCCGCCAATACGGGCCAGCGTGTCCTGATCGCGCAGCGCACTGCGCAGACGCTTCGCCACCACCCGCAGCAGGTCATCACCAATCTGGTGACCCAGCGCATCGTTGACGTTCTTGAAGTTATCGAGATCAAGGCACAGCGTGGCACTCAGCGAATGGTGCTGATTATCCACGCGCAACGCTTCGCTCAATTTCTGCCGGAACAGTACACGGTTTGGCAAGCTGGTAAGCGTATCGTGATGCGCCATGTGATGAATGCGCGCATCCGCTTCACGCTGATCGGTGACGTCTTCCACAATCAGCATTACGTAATTCTGTCGCATATCATTGCCGCTGATGGTGGTGGCGCGGGTATGCAGAATGCGCTCCCCGCCCGCCGTCAGCAGCAGTTGCTCACGCGAGTGGATACCTTCACTGCGCAGCGCGATATCCGCCAGACTGTTGAAGTAATCGCTCTGCTCCGCTGACATACACTCATGCGGGCGTTTGTGCATGATCAGATGTTTGCTGATGCCAAACAGCTGCTCAGCTTTGTCGTTGACCATCAGGATTTCGCGACTGATGGCATCTTCGACAATCACGCACGACGGGATATTGGCGATGACAGTGTCGAGGAAGGTAGAAAGCTCAGACATTTTGGCACTCTGCGCCTGCGCCAAATCCCGCGCCCGCAGCAGTTGCTGTTCGTTCTCACGGCGTTCTGTGACGTCTCGGGTGATTTTGGCAAAGCCAATCATCTTGCCCTCTTCGTCGTGAATCGCGTCGATCACCACATGAGCCCAAAACGCGGAGCCGTCTTTACGATAGCGCCAGCCCTCATCCTCGAAGCGACCGGTTTTCAGTGCGATACCGAGATTAGCTTCCGGCGTATTGGCCAAGCGCTCCTGCGAACCGTAGAACACGGAGAAATGCTGACCCACAATTTCATCGGAGACATAGCCTTTGGCACGCTGTGCACCGGCGTTCCAGTTCACTACGCGGCCTTGCAAATCCAGCATGTAGATGGCGTAGTCAGTGACGCCTTCCACCAGCAGACGGAAGGTTTTCTCATACTCACGCTGTTTACGCTGAAGCTCACGCTGTTCGGTGCAGTCGCGGGTGATTTTGGCATAGCCAATCAGCTTGCCTGAATCATCACGAATGGCATCAATAATGACATGCGCCCAAAACGCACTGCCATCTTTGCGATAACGCCAGCCTTCGTCTTCAAAACGTCCGGTTTTGAAAGCGGTGCTGAGGTTTTTTTCTGGGATATGATTTTTGCGGTCCTGCGCGCTGTAGAAGCGCGAGAAGTGCTGGCCGACGATCTCTTCAGCCACATAGCCTTTGGCACGCTGCGCGCCGGCATTCCAGTTTTCGACATTACCGTCGAGATCAAGCATGTAGATGGCGTAGTCCGTTACGCCTTCAACTAATAAACGGAAACGCTGCTCCTGCTCACGCTGCTTACGCTGTAGCTCCTGCTGTGCGGTACAGTCGCGAGTGATTTTGGCAAAGCCAAGCAGCTCGCCGTAGTCGTCACGAATCGCATCGATCACCACATGTGCCCAGAAAGCGCTGCCATCTTTGCGATAGCGCCAACCTTCCGTCTCGAAGCGCCCCACCGCTGTCGCGACGGAAAGCCCACGCTGCGGTGCACCGTTTTTACGATCTTCTTCGCTGTAAAACAGCGCAAAGTTTTTGCCGACGATTTCGTCCGGCGTATAGCCTTTGGCACGCTGCGCCCCAGCATTCCAGTTTGCTACGGTGCCGTCGGGTTTGAGCATATAAATGGCATAATCCACCACGCTCTGCACCAGAAGCCGGTACATGACGTCAGAGTTATTATTCATTGTTGTTCGCCTATTGCTGGCCTGGTGTACATTGCTGCTTAAGATATTTCTTAATCAATGTGCTGACTTAAACGCAAAAGCGCTTGGCTTACAAGCGCTAATCATCATCAGACAAAAGTTGGTAGTCAGGTTATCGGCAGTGGCGAAAAATTATTCAGAGGGATACTCAACTTATTATGCTGCGTTGACGGTGCTCGCGGGGAAAGCGGGGACTCTCAAGATGACATTGCAGAGGAATGTGCGCCTGCCAGCATAGCGGTGCGCTGGCGGCCAATTGTGGGCATTCCGCCGCCGCGACAAACGCCGGGACCACCCGCTGAGCGCCGGTTTTGCCGATCAGCCACTGTTGGTCATCCAGCGGGGGATGCACGTTCCACGGCAGCCAGCGCGCCTGCTGGGTAGCCAGTAGTTCCGCTGCGCGCGTGCCCGCTGCTACGTGGCTACTGAAGATCAGACGGAAATCATCCCACTGGCTGAGCTGGGCCGCTAAGCCGTGATCGGCCACCGCATCCGCCGCAACGATCACGCTGGTGGGCAACCACTGCTCCGGCTGTGGCTGTTGCAACAGACGCACCAAACCTAACACCGTCGCAGCCGGTAACTTATCTATCGCCAGCAATTGGGTAACTTCGCTGCGGATTTGCGGACAGAGTTGCACAGCCAGACCGCGCGCCACCAGCTGTAATGCCACCTCCGGCCCGCGTCCGTGTTCGGGCACCGCCACCACCGCACCGTTGCAGGCGGCTATCGCCAGCGCGTCCATCTGCTCACTGAGGCGCTGATTACGGTCACCGTAGGACGCATCGGTGATCAGTAATTTTGCCTGGGGCGGGCAGTCAAAAGGCAGCAGCAACGCTTCACGGCTCCAGTCCCCCATGTAGGTGATACCGCCCGCAACCGGTAGATGAAACCACACCGAACCGGGTGAATGGCCACTGCGGCCAGTAAACAGGTTAAGCGGGCCAATCGCGCTCTGACCGCGTAACGGCAGCAGACGGCGCGCATACATCGGCACCGCGACGTCGCCTAACTGCAGCCAAGTCTGTTCGGTGGCATAGACGGGCGGGGAACCAATTTGCCCCCAGCAATCGAGCGAAGCAGCATGATCAATGTGTGAATGCGTCAGGCACAGTGCATCTACACGACCAATGGCTGGAATATCCGGGCGCACGCCGGGCTGTGGCCCGGCGCCAAGATCCATGAGTAATCGATAGCCATCAATCTCCAGCAAAAATGCCGCAGGCAGCTTGCCACCCACACCGCTGATCACCGTTACGCTTGCCATGGTAATACCCCTTGCGGCAATCGCCGCGCCAGCCGCGTTGCCAGTCCCATCAGCAAACAGACGACCAGAATCATCAGGCAGCCTACCGCGGCCGCCAGCGAGGCGGAGCCCCCTTCGTCCAGAAACACGATGGTGGGTCCGATGGTCTGGGTTTGCGAAGTGACCAGCAATACCGAGACCTGAATTTCATTGAGTGCGGTGAGGAACACCAGCACCGTGCCCGCCAGCGCAGAAGGCGCCGCTAACGGCAGCAAAATATCGCGCATACGACGCATAAATCCGGCACCGCACAGCCGTGCCGCTTCATCTAATGCCGGTTCGAGCTGGGCGAATCCTGCCAGCGTTGGGCGCAGCACCAGCGCGAGGAAGTTGGCGAGATAGGCCGCGAGGATGATCCACACCGTGCCATACAGCGACACATTGATAATCGGCAGCGGACGCAGAAAGAACAGCATTGCGGCGACGCCGGTAACAATGCCCGGCAATGCGTAGGTCAGTTCACTGGCCAGCCACAGGCCACGTACCAGTTTGGTCCGCCGCCAGCTAAGGAAATAGGCAAGGAAGAGCGCAGTGGCGGTCAAAATGATCGCGGCCAGCGAGGTTAATCCCAGACTGGTGATAAACGCGTGTCGCACCGCGGGATAGCCCCACAGCGCGCTACGGAAGTTCTCCAGCGTCAGGGTTTGCCATGTCAGCGCCTGACCAAATCCGCTGGTCAGCGCGGTAATCAACAGCGCACTGATGGGCAGCAGCAGCGTCAGCGCCATCCACAACCAGGCAGCCCCTTCAATCGCCATGCGTCCACGCCCCAATGACTGCTGCCACAGGCGCGGTGCGCCGTTGACGCGCACATCGTGGCGTCCGCCCAGCCAGGCGCTGGCCGCCATGCCCGCCAGCGTAATCACCGCGATCAGCAGCGCATAAACGGCTGTGTTCGGAAGAGCGCTGGGGCCGATACCGTTGAGCTGCTGATACACCAGCGTGATGAGTGTCGGCACCCGCGCAGGGATACCGAGCATCGCCTGAATACCAAAGTTACCGGCGGCGGCAACAAAGGTCAGTGCCGCCCCGGCAAAGATCGCCGGTCGTGCCAGCGGCAGAATAATAGTGAACAGCACACGTGCTTGAGATGCCCCGCTGACCTGCGCCGCTTCCACCAAATCCGCGGGCAGGCGGCGTAAACCCGCGCGTACCGTAAGAAACACCAGTGGCGCATTGTGGGTGCCCAGCAGCAGGACAATGCCACTCAGCGAATAGAGCGGCTGCTCGCCCGGCGCAAACCACGGCAAACCCAGCGAGCCAAACAGCAGCGCTAACGGGCTCGACGGGGCCAACGCCTGGAGCCAGGCGAGTGCCGTGACCTGCGGTGGAATCATCAGCGGCAGGATAAAGGCGAAGACCCAGGCCGTTTTCGCGCGTAAATCGCTGAGCGCCACCAGCCAGGCGGCGGCAGTACCCAGCAGCACGGAAATCAGGGTCGAGCTCAGCGCGATGAGCAAAGTATTGCCGCTGGCGATCAATACGCGGTCGCTGGCAATCAGGCGCATCAGACGTGCCATATCCGGCACGCCCTGCGGCGCAATCGCCGTCCATACCAGTCGCACTAAGGGCGCAACCGACAGCAGGCCAATCAGCAGCACCATCAGCGCCAAGACCAGCTTTTCACTGTTGAAACGGAGGCGTTGAACGCCTCGCGTCGCGTTACGCCATTCGTTGCTCACCACGCTCATGCTTAGCCGCCAAACAGCGCGGTGAACTGATCGCGCACCGTGGCATCTTCCTTGATGGCTTTCGCCACATCAGGCGTCAGCAGCTTGATTTTGTTGATCGGCGTGAAGCCTGCTGGCGCAGAAACGCGATCGTCAACCGGACGGTTACCCTGCTCGACCACCAGCTTCTGGCCTTGCTCGGACAGCATAAAATTAACAAAGGCTTTGGCGGCTGGCAGGTTATGTACCGATTTCATGATGGCAACCGGCTCAGTGACGTAGGAAACGCCCTCTTTCGGATACACCAGATCCACCGGCGAACCTTTTTTCTTCGCCAGAATCACGTCGGCATCGGTGATGATGCCGTATTTATCCAGCCCGCTGGCCACCGCCTTCAGCGCCGGGCCGTTACCGCCCTGCGGTGCCACGCCGATTGCTGCAAGCTTCTTATAGAAGTTCCAGCCAATGGTTGGCGTATTGATGTCGGTGTGCAGTTTGTAGAGCGCCGCGCCAGAGTAAAGTGGGCTTGGCACGGCGATCTGGCCTTTGTTGGCTTCCACCGCCAGCGCGTTCCAGCTGTCGATCGGCTGTGCGTGTTGGGTGTTATACGCGATCACCGTGGCGATGATTTTGGTGCCGAAGAAGGTTTTATCTTTATCGTAAAACGAAGGGTTGATGTGGCTCAGCGGGGCATCCGTGTATCTGTAAAGCTGATTCTGGTTTTTCAGCGCGCCAAGGTTGATGGCATCGGCAATCAGCAACACATCGGGCTTGGCCCCGCCGCTCATCATCTCGGTCTGCAACACGTTCATCAGCTGTGTAGTGCCGTTGCGCGTCCACTCCACTTGCACGTTCGGATAGGCGGCTTTAAACGCATCCACGGTTTGCTGCGCGATTTCTGGCGCCTGCGAGGTGTAAAGCACCAGCTTCCCGGAGGGTGCATCTTCCGCCTGGCTGGCGGCGGCAAGCAGTAATCCACTGGCTAACATCAAAGCGTTAAACGACGTGCGCATAGCAATTTCCCTAAGTATCTGAACGTTATGAAGGAAGAATCCAACCGTCACGCAGCGCGACACCCAGCGTCGCGTCGATAACGGGTAAAGGGGTATCGGACAGTAGCGTGATGCTGGTGTCGGGTGCCGCCACAGGGGCGACATCGATCTGATAGTGCCCGCCGCGATAGATAACCCGCTGAACATGCACCGCGAATTGTGGCTCGTCCGGCTGTGCCAGGCGGAAATCCACCGCGTGAAAACTGGCGTGGCCGTGGGGCATCGGACGCTGATCGGGTGCGCAGCGCAACGTCACGCGCAGGCCGCACAGCGTGGCAAAGGCGTGGCCGTCAGCGCAGGGTTCAATGTCACTGACCGGCAGCACTTTGCCGTCATCGATAAATCCCGCGACCATGGCGTTCGCCGGTTCGCGCCACAGGGTTTGGGGTGTGGCGAATTGCATGACGCGGCCGCCATCCATCACCACAATGCGATCGGCCAGCGCCATCGCTTCGTGCTGATCGTGGGTGATGTAAATCAAGGTAGCGTGGCTGTGACGATGGAAGCGGCGGAACTCCTCTTCCATGGTGGCACGCAGATGCACATCGAGGTTGGCAAGCGGTTCGTCGAGCAGCACCAGCGTGGGCTGGGCCACCAGGCAGCGGGCGAGTGCCACACGCTGACGCTGACCGCCAGAGAGATCCGCCGGACGCCGGGCGGCAAATTTCTCCAAGCCCACCAGTTCCAGCGCTTGCTGGGTGCGGCTGTCGCGTTCTTGACGCGCCACACCGTTGACTTTGAGGCTGTAGCAGACGTTTTCTGCCACCGTCATATGAGGCCACAGCGCATAACTCTGGAATACCACGCCGAGTTGACGATCTTCCGGCGGCAGATGCACACCCGGTGCCGCAAAGCAGCGTTCGCCAACGTGGATTTCACCGGCATCGGCGGTTTCAAACCCGGCGAGTAAGCGTAATAAGGTGGTTTTGCCGCAGCCGGACGGGCCGAGCACGGCGATAAACTCGCCCTGCGCAATCTGCAGAGAGATATCTTGCAGTACCGGTTGGGCGGCGAAAGATTTGCACAACCCGCGAAGTGTGATCGTTGCCATGTTTCTGGCCTTTATCTGACAGTCCGGCTAAGACCCTACGACACGACGATGACGATTACATGACATGGCTGTACTTACACCAGTGGCCTTTCTTTTCTGTGCGGGCTCTGCCGCCAATGTGCCCTTTTTGACAACCCGCACTGAAGCTAATGAGCTGGCTGGGGCCGCACCGGGGCTGGCATCCGCAGCGCTGAGCTGAGTGAGTATGCCAGGAGAGCCCGCAGGACGCGGGCGAAAGGTGGCGCTGGAACATGGATGTTCCATCGGCACCGGTCCGTAAGGCAGGCGAGTGAAGTGAAGGCACCGCGACAGCGGCGCGAGGACCGCCAGCCCCGGTGCGGCCCCAGACGGCGTTATCGTCAGTCGCTTAACTGACGAGCATTACGCAATTCATTGCGCATCTTTCAGCGTTAAAAAGCCTAAAATACGCGCGATAAATCGCGCCGCTACAATTTTATGCCATATCCTGCGGTTGCAAATGCATGCCGATATAACGCTCATAACGGGATGGCTTAACGCGTGTCAGATCCACCAACACCAACCCGTCAATACAGTTGTTGAAATCGGGATCGCTACCGAAATCAATAAACTGCACTCCTCCCGGTTCGCACACCTCTGAGTACTGCTTATAGAGCGTTGGAATCGCGGTGCCCAGGTTTGCCAGCAGATGCTTGAGGCGACGTAAATCTTCCGTGTAATTATCCCCGGTGAACTGCGCCAGCACCTCTGGCAACGAAGCCGGATACGGTCGGCGTGACTTCGCCAGCGGCAACTCGGTCGGGAAGTACATGCGGTAGAACGCCACTAACAGATCGCGCGCGGCCAGTGGCATGCCACCGGAAATCGATACCGGGCCGAACAGGTAGCGGGTTTCCGGGTATTTAGCGATGTAGGCACCAATCCCCATCCACAGATAATCCAGACCGCGTTTACCCCAGTAGGCGGGCTGAATAAAGCTGCGCCCGAGTTCCAGCCCTTGATTGATGATCGGCAGCATGCGCTCGTCGTAGTGGAACAGGCTGTCGCTGTAAATGCCTTCCAGGCCACGACGATTTAACTGCTCGGCCCCCGGAATGAAGCGGTACGCCCCGACGATCTCCAGCGCATCGTCATCCCATAAAATCAGGTGATAGTAATCATCATCGTATTTATCGAGGTCACGGCGGCGGCCGCTGCCCTCGCCTACCGCGCGAAAAGCAATCTCGCGCAGGCGTCCCAGTTCGCGTAACAGCGGCACCCAGGTGGCCCCGTTACGTCGCCACAGATAGATCTGCTTGCCATCCGGCAGCGAGCCAAGTCGCTCACTCTCCATTAGCGCTTTTTTCAGTTCGGCACGATCTTCCGGACGCGCGATCGCCGCTTCTGTCAGGAACAAACCGCGCCGCCCCTGACCAATGCGATAGAGATGTTTGCGCAGCCGTTTTGCCAGCTCTTTACCCGGCGTGTGGCCGTCGTGCCAGTTGGCGAAGGGAATTTGCTCACCGATGTGCAGTTTGATGCGGGAACCGCGCTGACGAAACATCTCGCGCACCAGCATCAGCAGCGCCAGCGGCGAGGCAATTTTTGCCGCCGCGTAAAATGCGAGGCTGTTACGACCCACCACGTGCACCGGCACAATCGGGGCGCGAGCACGCGCCGCCAGACGTAGGAAGCTGTGGTGCCATTTGCTGTCGCGTACGCCCTGAGTGCCAAGGCGTGAGACTTCACCCGCTGGGAAGATAATCAGCGCACCTTGATTGTCGAGATGCTGCTGCATGCGTGACAGCTGTTCACGGCTGGTGCGGTTACCCATGTTATCCACGGGTAACATCAGGTTGTTGATCGGTTCCAGCATCATCAACATGCGGTTCGCAACAATTTTCACGTCGCGACGCACCTGAGAGACCGCCGCCAGCAGCGCCAGACCGTCCAACGCACCCAGCGGATGGTTAGCTACAATCACCACCGGGCCTTGAGTCGGGATCTGCTCCAGATCGCGTTCACTTAATTCACAGCGCACATCCAGGTGCTCCAGCACTTGCTCAACCATATCCACCCCTTTCAGGTGGCGATAACGGTCAGCAAAGGATTGGAATTCATGTTCGCGAACCGCCCATTTCAGCAGGCGTTTTTGCCAGTTCGCGGGGTGATGGCCTGGCCAGTAAGTATCGAGAAGTTGATCAACAGAGAACATCATTCACCTTTTGTGCGCAGAGGTTATCGCACCGAAGGTAAACAGGCTTGTTTTCAGATTTATGACTGGTGACGGGGTGGACCGGAAAAAGCGTAGAACGGAAAAGCAGCGTCATTCATGGCAGATTGCAGGTGCGCATCAATGCGCACCTTACGAAAATCGTGCCTTGCCGTTGTAGATACCGTCTTGCCAGTTACCTGGCAAGACATATTTCTGCATCGAACGGGCGGCCTGATTTCAGCACTCCATAAGCCAGCTGCAGCAGCTTTTT
>NZ_JBNBPL010000028.1:0-69708 GCF_059412425.1 Pantoea sp. CFCC18177 | reverse complement strand
TTGATGGTGATACCACGTGCTTTCTCTTCAGGCGCTTTATCGATCTCGTCGAATTTACTTGCCTTACCGCCGTAGGTTTTAGCCAGAACGGTGGTGATTGCTGCAGTCAGAGTGGTTTTACCATGGTCAACGTGACCGATGGTGCCGACGTTTACGTGCAGTTTGTTACGCTGAAATTGCTCTTTCGCCATGGCGATAATTCCTTACGTTGTGCCTTCATGAGTCATGAAGGCAGCAGTTCACAATTTTTAAACCGTAGCTTATTTGCTACGAGCTTCAATAACGGCCTGAGCGACGTTGTTCGGCGCATCATCGTACTTCAGGAACTCCATGGAGTAAGAAGCACGGCCTTTGGTCAGAGAACGCAGCTGAGTTGCATATCCGAACATTTCAGACAGTGGAACTTCAGCATGGATCTGAACGCCAGTAGCGTTAGATTCCTGTCCTTTGAGCATACCACGACGACGGCTAAGGTCACCGATAACGTCACCGGTGTTCTCTTCCGGAGTCTCAACTTCAACCTTCATGATTGGCTCAAGCAGCACAGGTTGTGCTTTTTTGAAGCCTTCTTTGAACGCTAAAGAAGCAGCCAGTTTAAACGCCAGCTCTGAGGAGTCGACATCATGGTATGAACCGAAGTGCAGACGAACACCCAGATCTACTACCGGATAACCCGCCAGTGGACCTGATTTCAGCTGCTCCTGAAGGCCTTTATCAACCGCAGGGATGTATTCAGTTGGAATCACACCGCCCTTGATATCGTTGACAAATTCGTAACCTTTCGGGTTAACACCTGGCTCCAGAGGGTACATGTCGATAACAACATGACCGTACTGACCACGACCACCAGACTGCTTGGCGTGTTTACCTTCGATATCGGTAACTTTAGAGCGAATCGCTTCACGGTAAGCAACCTGTGGTTTACCCACGTTTGCTTCCACGTTGAACTCACGCTTCATACGGTCAACGATGATGTCGAGGTGCAGTTCACCCATACCGGCGATGATGGTCTGGTTAGATTCTTCATCAGTCCATACGCGGAATGATGGGTCTTCTTTAGCCAGACGGCCCAGAGCCAGACCCATTTTTTCCTGGTCAGCTTTGGTTTTTGGTTCAACGGCGATTGAGATTACTGGCTCAGGGAATTCCATGCGCTCAAGGATGATGACGTTGTCTGGGTCACACAGGGTGTCACCAGTGGTCACATCTTTCAGGCCGATCGCTGCTGCGATGTCGCCCGCACGAACTTCTTTGATCTCTTCACGTTTGTTAGCGTGCATCTGTACGATACGGCCCAGACGCTCACGGTTTGACTTAACTGGGTTATAAACGGTATCACCCGTGTTAACAACACCTGAGTAAACGCGGAAGAAGGTCAGGTTACCAACAAACGGGTCGGTAGCGATTTTGAACGCCAGTGCAGCAAACGGCTCTTTGTCGTCTGAGTGACGCTCAGCCGGCGTGTCTTTACCGTCGTCCAGCATACCGTTAATCGCGGTAACGTCAGTTGGTGCTGGCAGGTATTCAACAACCGCATCCAGCATCGCCTGAACACCTTTGTTCTTAAACGCAGAACCACAGGTTACCAGGATGATTTCGTTGTTCAGAACGCGCTTACGCAGAGAGGTTTTGATCTCTTCTTCAGTCAGCTCTTCGCCGCCGAAGAATTTATCCATCAGCTCATCAGAACCTTCAGCTGCAGCTTCAACGAGCTTAGCACGCCATTCTTCAGCCAGTTCCTGCATATCCGCTGGAATATCTTCGTAAACGAAGGTGACGCCTTGATCGGCCTCGTTCCAGTTGATCGCTTTCATTTTCACCAGGTCAACAACACCGGTGAAACCTTCTTCTGCGCCGATAGCCAGCTGAAGTGGTACTGGGTTTGCACCCAGACGATCTTTCATCTGACCAACAACTTTCAGGAAGTTAGCACCCATACGGTCCATTTTGTTAACGAACGCGATGCGTGGAACTTTATATTTGTTAGCCTGGCGCCATACGGTTTCAGACTGTGGCTGAACGCCACCAACTGCACAGTAAACCATTACCGCGCCATCAAGCACACGCATAGAACGCTCAACTTCGATGGTGAAGTCAACGTGTCCCGGGGTGTCGATGATGTTTACGTGGTGTGGTTCGAACTGCTTAGCCATACCAGACCAGTAACAGGTAGTCGCAGCAGAGGTAATGGTAATACCACGCTCCTGCTCCTGCTCCATCCAGTCCATGGTTGCTGCGCCGTCATGTACTTCACCGATTTTGTGGTTTACACCGGTGTAGAACAGAACACGTTCGGTAGTAGTAGTCTTACCGGCGTCGATGTGCGCACTGATACCAATGTTACGGTAGCGCTCAATGGGTGTTTTACGAGCCATTTGATTCCTCTGATTCTGAGACGTTCTAAGTTAAAAAAGCCCAGCAGGTGAGTCACTGGGACGCCCGCTGGGTTAATAACAACTACGCAGCTGTTACCAGCGGTAGTGTGCGAACGCCTTGTTGGCTTCTGCCATGCGGTGAACGTCTTCACGTTTCTTAACTGCAGTACCTTTGTTCTCTGCAGCATCAGAAAGTTCGTTCGCCAGGCGGAGAGCCATAGATTTATCACCGCGTTTACGAGCAGCTTCTACGATCCAACGCATTGCCAGAGCATTACGACGAACCGGACGGACTTCAACTGGAACCTGGTAGGTTGAACCACCAACGCGACGTGACTTAACTTCTACAGTCGGACGTACGTTTTCGAGTGCAACTTCGAAAGCTTCCAGACCATCTTTACCAGCACGTTGAGCCAGGGTATCAAGTGCGGTATAGACGATAGATTCAGCAGTAGATTTTTTACCATCTACCATCAGGATGTTTACAAATTTAGCCAGCAGCTCTGATCCGAACTTAGGATCCGGCAGAATTTTACGCTGACCAATGACGCGACGACGTGGCATGGAAATACTCCGTTGTTAATTCAGGATTGTCCAAAACTCTACGAGTTTATTTTGACATTAAAGTTAAAACGTTTGGCCTTACTTAACGGAGAACCATTAAGCCTTTGGCTTCTTCACGCCATACTTGGAGCGTGACTGCTTACGGTCTTTAACACCTGAGCAGTCCAGCGCGCCACGAACGGTGTGGTAACGCACACCTGGCAAGTCTTTAACACGACCGCCACGGATCAGGATCACTGAGTGCTCCTGCAGGTTATGACCTTCACCGCCGATGTAGGAGGTAACTTCAAAACCGTTAGTCAAACGCACACGGCAAACTTTACGCAGTGCTGAGTTTGGTTTTTTAGGGGTAGTGGTGTACACACGAGTACAAACACCACGTTTCTGCGGGCAAGCTTCCAGCGCAGGCACGTTGCTCTTTGCAACTTTGCGTACGCGTGGTTTGCGAACCAGCTGGTTAACTGTTGCCATTAAATAGCTCCTGGGATTTAGCTTTTTGCTTCGTAAACACGTAATAAATCGCCTCGTATTTCTACGAGGAGGCAGAATTCTAGGACTGTGTCAAAAGGGTGTCAAGAAATAACCAGGTTTTCGCTGTTACCAGGCCACTTGTTGTTGGTGCTTTATCGTCAAGGCAACGAACCCAGTATAGTCCAGAGGCTGGATATTGGTCGAAATTTGGCCAACAAGACCACGTGCCAGCACATCTTCTTCTAAAACCCACAGCGTTGCAGGCGAAGACGACAGCTTGAGGAACATCTGGCTGCCCTCGAGCGCGGCGGTGACGCCATCCTGTAATAGCAATACATCATCCCCCTCTTGCAACAGCAGCAGAAGGCTATCGAGATCGCATTGCCAAGGGGATTGCAACAGCGTGTAAAGCATGATCGTTTCTCAGAAGCGGATGATACGGTGATAAGTCGCGAGTTTCTGGCGCAGAGCGGCTGCATTCAGCACCTCCGCCGTCAACACGCGGTTGGCCGTCACACGCTGCCCACGTGCCAGCAGTGACTCCTCGCAGACAAAACACTGGTCGATGTCGTAAAGCTCCAGCACACCAAAGGTAGCAATGTAGTTGCGCGCCAGAATCTTTTCCGGCTGCTGGTGCGGGTTAAGTTGCAGCACGCCATCACCCACAAAGAACAGCGCAATATCTTCACTAAACGCCCCTGTCGCCAACACTGCATCCAGCCCTTCCCTGCCGGCACTGCTGCCGTGCGGAGCCTGAGTAAACAGAAAAGCCACACGATTCATCAGAATTGCACCAGCCGATCGCAACTGAGCGCGGCTTCCGCTAACGCACCCAATCCACTGAGTTCAAAACCCGCTTGCAGATTGCTGCCAGAGAGTTGTAATCGCGCGGCTTCCTGCGCATCGGTCACGCCACGACGCAATGCCGCCGCCACGCAAATATTCAACGCCACGCCGCTTTGGTCATGCAGATGCTGCCATTCCCGCACCATATCGATTTCATCGCTGGCGGGTGCCGTCAGCTGATTGGCATTCAACACGCCCTCACGATAAAAGAAGACGCTTTCCAGCTGATGTCCCGCCCCGATCAGCGCACGCGCAAACAGCAGCGCGCTGCTGGCATGCTGCGTACCGTACGCCGGGCCGGTGACCAGCAAGATGTAGCGCATTAGCGATCCTGCCCCTGAAAATCACCGTTTTTAAACTGGCGGATATAGAGATAAACCGTGTGTTTAGAGATATTCAGGCGGTCAGCCACCTGATTAATCGCGTCTTTAATATCGAAGATACCTTTCTCATACAGGTTGAGCACAATCTGACGATTCTTCGCGTTGTTCGACACATTACGGTCAGCACTCACCTCTTCAATGGTGAATTCCAGCGTTTGCATCACCAGGTCTTCGACGGAACTGGCGAAGTTGACGTTTGAATCGACCTGCTGCATTTCTGGCGGCATAAATGTCGACATGATTTGGGAGAACGGCACGTCAAGGTTCATGTTGATGCACAGCAAACCGATGACACGCTGCTGGCGATTGCGAATGGCGATAGTCACCGATTTCATCAGCACGCCACTTTTCGCGCGCGTGAAATAAGCACGAGAAACATTACTGTCTGCACCGTGCATATCGTGCAGCATTCGCAGTGCCAAATCGGTAATCGGTGAACCCACTTTACGGCCGGTATGTTCGCCGTTGGCAATACGCACTGCCGAGCATTTCAAATCTTCCAGTGAGTGCAGCACGATTTCGCAGTGCGAACCGATCAGCATCGCCAGACCATCGACCACCGCTTCGTAAGATTTGAGAATATCGTAGTCGGCTTGCTCGAACGGACGTTGCTCCAGTAAATCGAAGTCAGTCAGTTCACCGGGATTGAATGGATTAGACATCGAAGACATTACCCTAAATGGCTGGAGCCTGTCTCGACAGCATTGGGGCAGACTCATATGGTGATTATTATGCAGCTGCTAGTCTGGCAAATGTCGTGGTTATTAGCCACCTAAATAATTCAGTAGAAATGAAACCGCCGCCCGGAGGCGGCGGCATAAGAAATGGCAGATTACTGCGCTTTCTTGTCAGCTTCGGCTGGTGCCTGAGCTTTCTCATCCGCCTTAGGCGCGGGTTTGATATCAAGCAGTTCAACATCAAACACCAGGGTGGAGTTAGCCGGAATGCCCGGAACGCCATTTTTACCGTAAGCCAGGTTTGGTGGGATCACCAGCTTGATCTTACCGCCTTTCTTCACGTGCTTCAGACCTTCGGTCCAGCCTGGGATCACACCATCCAGACGGAACGACAGTGGCTCGCCACGGGTGTAAGAGTTATCGAACTCGGTACCGTCAATCAGCGTACCTTTGTAGTTCACGACAACCGTATCGCTGTCTTTTGGTGCGTCGCCAGTACCTTCTTTCTCTACCTGGTACAGCAAACCTGATTCAGTTTTCTTCACGCCTTTTTCTTTGGCGAATTTGTCAGCGTAAGCGGCACCCTTATCAGAGTTCTCCTTCGCGTCTTTTTCCATCTTCGCCTGTGCTGCGCCTTTCACGCGGCCTTCGAAGGCTTGCAGCGTCTGCT
Source organism: Pantoea sp. CFCC18177 (assembly GCF_059412425.1). Lineage (NCBI taxonomy): Bacteria > Pseudomonadati > Pseudomonadota > Gammaproteobacteria > Enterobacterales > Erwiniaceae > Pantoea > Pantoea sp. CFCC18177. The sequence continues at coordinate 63,722 of NZ_JBNBPL010000028.1, read as the reverse complement.
CGATCTCTTGATCAGACAGCTTGCTCTTGCCACCGAATGCATCCTGAACACCTGCGATCAGCTGATCTTTGTCCAGTTTGATGCCCAGTTTCTCTTGTTCCTTCAGAGAATTGTCCATGTAGCGACCCAAAGAGGCGCCCAACGCATAGGCTGACTGCTGGTCTTCGTTTTTGAAGGCAGCGTTCTTAGGTGCCTGTGGCGCAGCCTGCGCTGCGTCAGCCGGAGCTGCGGTGGTTTCTGCTGCCATTGCCAGCGGTGCATTCAGCGCGACGGCCATGGTGGTAGCTAACAATGTGACTTTAAACAGTGATTTCATCCTTTCTCCAAAACCGAAGCATCTAAACCTCGGGAATCATTGCGGACAGTGGCCCACACTATAACTTTACGTGGCAGCGGCGAACACTCCCACAACGTAATTACCCGCTTAACATCCGACCTTTTTTGCATCAGGAAGTTTCACCAGAGATGAAGGCATTCGCGCTGTTTTCAACCTTCTGCCGATATTAAGCTTAAAAATCGGGTGATTCTGGTGCTAAAGGCCGTAGAATCACGCCCGATACGCGCCAGGCGCAGCACCGTAAGAGGAGAAGAGATGATGCAACAGGAAGAGTGGGAACAACGCCTTGAGGCACTGGAGAGCAAGCTGGCTTTTCAGGAAGACACTATCGATCAGCTCAATCACACGGTGACCCAGCATGAACTGGAGATGAGCAGGATGCGTGAACAGGTGCGTTTGCTGGTCGATAAGGTGAAAGCCGCGACACCTTCATTGCTGGCTTCGCAGTCAGAAGAGACGCCGCCGCCGCACTACTGATGTCCAGAATGGCTTCGGGGCTGGCATAAAAAAGGCCACCAAACGGTGGCCTCTTGTCTTTTCAGGCAAAACTTAGTGGCTGCAGCCGCAACCGCCAGTACCACAGCCGCCTTGACCGTGATCGTGACCATGGTCGTGATCATGATCGTGGCCGTGTGCGCCATGCACGTGACCGTGAGCGATTTCTTCTTCCGTAGCTTCACGGATCGCGACCACTTCCACGTTAAAGTTCAGGTTCTGACCTGCCAGCATGTGGTTACCATCAACCACAACATGCTCGTCTTCCACTTCGGTGATTTCAACCGGAACCGGGCCTTGATCGGTTTCTGCCAGGAAGCGCATGCCAACCTGCAGTTCATCCACGCCCATGAACACGTCTTTTGGTACACGCTGAACCAGATTGTCATCATACTGACCGTAAGCGTCGTTTGCTGGGATATGCACATCAAACTTATCGCCTACATCATGATTTTCCAGCGCTTTTTCCAGACCAGAAATCAGGGAACCATGACCGTGCAGATAGTCCAACGGTGCACTCACCGGTGACTCGTCAACCAACACACCGTCTTCGGTACGAACCTGATACGCCAGGCTCACCACCAGGTCTTTTGCTACTTTCATGATATCTCCTAACCGTTGAGAACTGAGATCCCGTCTCATTGGTCTATTTGCGTGCAATAACCAACCAGAAAGGTTCAAGACTGAGGATGCCAACAAATGTGTTGCTGCATACTGCTCAGCGTTAATGGCGCCGATTGTAACGGAATTCAATCCCGCTGTAAGTTTAAGCTTAAAAAAAGCTGCGCCATTCCGCTACTCAGGATGAAAAATGCCGATCACTTGTTCGTTGCTGCGCACCTGCTCGCGAACCTGCTTATCCGCTTCGCGCATTTGGTGGCCGCACTTGACGCACTCCACCACATCGACATTGTTTTCACGCCACAGCGCCAGGGTGTCTTTTTCCTGGCATTGCGGACAAACTGCACCGGCAATAAATCGTTTACGCATACTCTTTCCTGCCCGTCATTAGTGAACGGATACGTTAAGTGTAGTTCTACTCGTCATCCCAGCCGTCAAACTGGCGTTTTTCGTGCTGCATTTCCCGCTGGAAGATATCCTCCAGCTCACGGCGCGCTTCTTTCACACGTGAAACCTGGGCACTGTCATCGTGGCTTGGCACCAGTTCACGCAGCATACGCATATCCAGCCGACGGAAGTGCTGCTGAGCACGTTGCGCCTGGTGCGGATGCATACCCAATGAGATCAGCGCTTTGCGGCCCAGCTCCAACGCACTCGAGAAGGTTTCGCGTGAGAACAGCTTCACACCCGCCTGCAACAACTCATGCGCTTCAACACGACCACGTGCTCGCGCCAGAATTTCCAACTGCGGGAAATGCTGCTGGCAAAGATGCACGATGGTCATCGAATCTTCCGGATCATTGCAAGTAATCACGATCGATTGCGCATTTTCTGCGCCGGCAGCGCGTAACAGCTCCAGCTCGGTCGCATCGCCATAGTAAACCTTGTAGCCATATTTGCGCATCAGGCTGACTGCAGAGATATCACGTTCCAGTACGGTGATACGTTTGTTGTTGGCCATCAGCAGGCGGCCCACCACCTGACCGAAACGCCCAAAGCCCACCACAATCACCTGCGGCTGATCGTCTTCGACAAACGGCTTTTCACTGTCATCATCTGGCTCATTGAAACGGCGCGCGAGCAATTTATCCACGCCCTGCATCAGCAGAGGGGTGGTCATCATCGACAGCGTCACTGTCACCAGCAGCAGCGGCAGTTGATCGCCGCTGAACAATTTGGCGGAGGAAGCCGCCGAGAACAGCACGAACGCAAACTCACCGCCCTGGCTCAACACGCCAGCAAACTGCTGGCGTTCAGAACTGCGCAGCCCGTAAATACGCGCCAGCACATAGAGCACCAGCGTTTTCACCGCCACCAGAATCACCACGCCAAGAATGATTTCGAGGATGTGGGTATAGAGCACGCCAAGATTCAGCGCCATACCAACGGAGATAAAAAACAGCCCCAGCAGTAACCCTTTAAAGGGTTCAATCGCCACTTCCAGCTCATGGCGATATTCACTTTCTGCCAGCAGGATACCGGCAATAAAGGTACCCAGCGCCATCGACAGCCCCAGCGCATCCATAAACAGCGCAGAGCCGAGCACCAGCAACAACGAGGCTGCGGTGAACACTTCACGCACCCCCGAAGCCGCAATAAAGCGGAAGATAGGACGCAGCAAATAGCGGCCGCCCACCAGCATGCCGGCAAACGCCAGCACCTTCATCCCCACTTTCAGCCAGTCGACATGGCCACTGTCCCCCCCTGCCAGCAGCGGGACCAACGCCAAAGCGGGGATGACCGCTAAATCCTGAAAGAGCAGCACCGAGAAGCCAAGCTGACCCGCTTCACTGCGGTTCATGCCTTTATCTCGCATCAACTGCAGCGCCATGGCGGTTGAAGACATGGCCAGACCAATCCCGCCAATCACCGCTGCTTGCCAGCTAAAGTTCGTGAGCCACAGCAGCCCCCCAAGAATGGCGGCAGAAACCAGCACCTGCGCCGCCCCCACGCCAAAGATCGAGCGGCGCAACGCCCAGAGCTTCGCAGGATTCAGCTCAAGGCCGATGATGAACATCAGGAACACCACGCCGAGTTCAGAGAAATGCAGAATTTCATCGACGTCGCTGATAAAACCTAAGCCCCAAGGGCCGATGGCGATGCCCGCCAGCAAATAGCCCAGCACCGCGCCAATACCGAGGCGCGCCGCAATCGGCACGATCAGCACCGCGGCAACCAGATAGATCACCCCGGCAGTCAGTAAGGTTTGCCCTTCCATTACATGACTCCCTGTGGCAATGGCGCAGCGAGCCAGTCGCGGTATGCCTGCGCATAATTACGCATCACATCTGACGTCTGGCGGCGTGCCCAGTAGATCACCATCGGCGTCATCCAGTGCATACGGCACATCTGGGCCGTCAGCTCAAACGGACGCATGATATCGCTCATGGGATAGCGATTTAACCCATGCGCATGATAAGCCGTTTCCGGCTCCCCGGTGGTTACCACGCTGCGCCAATACTTACCTTCTAATGCATTGCCGTCTGTACCGCTGGCAAAGCCGCGTGACAAGACGCGGTCCAGCCACTCTTTAAGCAGTGCTGGGCAGCTGTAGGTATAAAGTGGATGCTGAAACACCACGATCTGATGCTCACGTAACAGTTGCTGCTCGTGGTGAATATCAATAAAAAAGTCCGGATAGTGGGCATATAAATCGTGCACCGTGACGTGGTCCAGTTCCATAGCCGACTGCAGCAAAACCCGATTAGCAATCGAATCCTGTGATTCCGGATGGGCGTAAAGCAGCAAAATTTTGGGTGGCTGCGACATCGTTCCCCTCCAAAGCGTCGTCACAGCAGAGGAATTCCGCTACCATGCTCGACGCAACTAAACATTCTCGAATTATGTTGCCGATAAATTAACATATTCTGACGATACGGCGCTTATGATTGTATTTTCCTCATTACAAATCCGCCGCGGCACCAATGTGCTGCTGGATAACGCAACAGCCACCATTAATCCCGGCCAAAAAGTCGGTCTGGTGGGCAAAAACGGCTGTGGCAAATCTACGCTGCTGTCGTTGCTTAAAGGTGAACTCAGCAGCGATGCAGGTCACTTCACCTTTCCCAATAGCTGGGCACTGGCATGGGTAAATCAGGAAACCCCCGCGTTAAGTAAAGCCGCGCTGGAATATGTTATTGATGGCGACCGCGAATATCGTCAGCTTGAATCCGAATTAGCGGAAGCCAATGCCAAAGATGATGGTAATGCCATCGCTCTGGTACACGGCAAGCTCGATGCGATTCAGGCATGGAGCATACACGCACGCGCTTCCAGCCTGCTGCACGGATTGGGCTTTAGTCAGGAACAGTTGATGCGGCCGGTGAGTGATTTCTCCGGTGGCTGGCGTATGCGCCTTAACCTGGCGCAGGCGTTGGTATGCCGCTCCGATCTGCTGCTGCTTGATGAACCCACCAACCACCTCGATCTCGATGCGGTGATCTGGCTTGAGCGTTGGTTAAAAAGCTACGAAGGCACGCTGATCCTGATCTCGCACGACCGAGATTTTCTTGATCCGGTGGTGGATAAGATTATCCATATCGAGCAGCAGACGATGTTCGAATATACCGGCAACTACAGCTCGTTCGAACGCCAGCGCGTAGCCAAACTGGCACAGCAACAGGCGTTGTTCCAGAGTCAGCAGGAAAAAGTACAACACCTGCAAAAGTACATCGATCGCTTCCGCGCGCAGGCCACCAAGGCCAAGCAAGCGCAGAGCCGTATCAAAATGCTGGAGCGCATGGAGTTGATTGCCCCGGCACACGTCGATAATCCCTTCAGTTTTAGCTTCCGTGCGCCAGAAAGCCTGCCAAATCCGTTGTTAAAAATGGAGAAAGTGACGGCGGGTTACGGTGAGCGCATCATCCTTGATGCCATCAAACTCAACCTGGTGCCCGGTTCACGCATTGGCTTGCTGGGCCGTAACGGTGCCGGTAAATCGACGCTGATTAAACTGCTGGCGGGTGAAATTGAAGCGCTGGATGGCAAAGTCGGATTGGCCAAAGGCATCAAACTCGGTTACTTCGCGCAGCATCAACTTGAGTATTTGCGCGCCGACGAGTCCCCTTTACAGCATCTGGCGCGCATTGCGCCACAAACGCTGGAACAGCAGCTGCGCGACTATCTGGGCGGTTTCGGCTTCCAGGGTGACAAAGTCAGCGAGATCACCGAACGCTTCTCCGGTGGTGAAAAAGCGCGACTGGTGCTGGCGTTGATCGTGTGGCAGCGCCCTAACCTGCTGCTGCTTGATGAACCGACCAACCACCTTGATCTCGACATGCGCCAGGCACTGACCGAAGCGCTGATTGACTTCGAAGGCGCGCTGGTTGTGGTTTCGCATGACCGCCATCTGTTGCGTTCGACCACCGATGACCTCTATCTGGTGCATGACCGTAAAGTCGATGTCTTCGAAGGCGATCTCGATGACTATCAGCAGTGGTTGAGCGACTTGCAGAAGCAACAAGCGCAACAGGATGCCGCACCAAAGCAGGATAACGCCAACAGCGCCCAGTCACGCAAAGATCAGAAACGCCGCGATGCCGAACTGCGTTCGCAGACTCAGCCGTTGCGTAAAGAGATCGAGAAACTTGAGAAGCTGATGGCGAAATGGCAAAGCCAGTTGAGCGAAGCCGAAGCCTTACTCTCCGACAGTGCGATTTATGATCAGAGCCGTAAAGCCGATCTCAACACCGCGTTGCAACGTCAGGCCGAAAGTAAATCCGCGCTGGAAGACGTTGAAATGGCATGGCTCGATGCGCAAGAGCAGTTGGAGCAGATGCTGGCAAGTTAAAGGATCACAGTATGCTGAAAACGATCGTAGCGTAGCGAGATAAGGCGCCAGGTGCGGCATGATGCCGCGCCGCGGCAACGCAATCGCAACACGCTACGGACGTTTTAAAACGGTTTGTCCCCCAACACCGTTGCCCGATGCATCACCCTTCGTGCCGGATAATAATCCGCATTGGCGTAATGCTGCGTCACGCGGTTATCCCAGATTGCCACATCATTCTCCTGCCAGCGCCAGCGCACCTGGAACTCGGGTTTGGCGGTATGTGCGAACAGAAAGCCCAACAGTGCATCACTCTCTTTCTCACTCAATCCCAGCAAGCGCGTGGTAAAACCTTCATTCACAAACAGCGCTTTGCGTCCGCTCACCGGATGGGTTCGGATTACCGGATGCTGCACCGGTGGATTTTTCGCGACGGCTTGCTGCCAGCGCTGATGCTCCTCCTCGGTCTTGCGGTACTTATACTCCTGGAATGATTTTTTAAAATCATGCTCGGCCTGCAAGCCACTCAGCAGCTGCTTAAAGGGTTCAGACAGCGCTTCATAAGCTGCAATCCCGGTGGACCACAAGGTATCGCCGCCACTCTCCGGCAACAGCTTCGAGGCGAGAATCGCAATCGCTGGGGGCGTGTCGATAAAGGTCACATCGGTGTGCCAGTTATCATTATCCGGTGGATTGTCCTGATGGGTGTCCAGCACGATAATCTCTTCCACCCCTTCCGCATGCGGATAAACCGGGTGGATATGCAGATCGCCGAAGCGCACCGCCAGCGCACGCTGCTGTGCGGGTGTGATCACCTGATTACGCAGAAACAACACTTGATGGCGTAGCAGGCCGTGATAAAGCTGCTCAAACTGCGCGTCGCTTAACGGGCGGCTGAGATCGAGATCGTCGACCTGTGCGCCGATATGCGGGCCCAGCGCGGTAAAAGTCACACGTTCATTCATTGTTGTTCTCCATTCCAGGGTGTCAGACGGCGCTGCAACGCGCGCAGACCCAGCTCTAAACTAAAGGCAATCAGCGCAATCACCGCGATACCGGCCAGCACCACATCGGTGGCGAGAAACTCGCCCGCCGACTGCACCATAAATCCGAGTCCGCGCGTGGCGGCAATCAGTTCGGCGGCCACCAGCGTTGACCATCCCACGCCCAAGCCAATCCGCAAACCGGTCAGAATTTCCGGCAGCGCCCCCGGCAAAATCACGTAACGCAACAGCTGCCAGCGCGACGCGCCTAATGCCTGAGCCGCACGAATCCGCACCTGCTGGGCATTTTTCACGCCTGCCAGCGTCGAGAGCGTCACCGGTGCGAAGATTGCCAGATAGATCAGTAAAATTTTCGAGGTTTCACCGATGCCAAACCAAATCACCATCAGCGGTAAATAAGCCAGCGGCGGCACCGGGCGATAGAGTTCTATCAACGGGTCCAGCAGCCCACGAATCGCCGGACTCAATCCCATCGCAATGCCCACCGGAATACCGATCAGTGCGGCAAAGAACAACGCCACCAGCATGCGCGTGAGGCTGGCACCTAAGTGCTGCCACAGCGTCGCATCCATAAAGCCTTGCGGACTGGCGATCAGCAGTAACTTTTGCAACACCTGCTGGGGTGGCGGCAGGAATAAAGGCGCGACTAAACCGAGGGCGGTCACCGCCCACCACACCAGCAGCATCAAAGCTACGCTCAGCAAGCTGAGAGAAAACTGGGGTGAAAACGGCCAGCGCAGCGAGCGGCGCCGCGTCTGGGTTTTCTCATCAATCACCGCACTCATACAAACGCCTCCCGCTGGGAAAAGACCTGATTCAATACATACTCACGACGTTCGATGAAAGCCGGATCGGACTTAATGCTGCGGCACGGCTCACCCGCGGCAAACCGTTGGCCAAAGTCGAGTTTGATACGCTCAACCACGCGCCCCGGCCCCGGTGACAGCAGCACCAGTTCGCTGGCGAGAAACACCGCTTCCTCTATATCGTGGGTTATCAGCAAAATCTGTTTACCGGTATCCCGCCACAGCGTCAGAAGCAGTGTTTGCATCTGTTCGCGGGTAAAAGCATCCAGCGCACCAAACGGCTCATCTAACAGCAGCAGCTGAGGGTCAGCCGCCAGCGCACGGGCAATACCCACGCGCTGACGTTGACCCCCAGAGAGCTGCCAGATAAAACGCTTTTCTGCCCCTTCCAGTCCCACTTTGCGGATCAAACGTCGGGCGATAGCGTGGCGCTCGGCTTTCGCCATTCCCGCCAGTTGTAAACCAAAGGCCACGTTATCGATGACGTTACGCCACGGCAGCAATCCCTCGTTCTGGAATACCACACCGCGCTCGGCACCAGGCCCGTTCACCGCTTTGCCATCCAGCGTAATGCTGCCCGACTCCAGCGGCAGAAAACCGGCAATCAGATTGAGCAGTGTGGTTTTGCCGCAACCAGAAGGCCCCAGCACCACCAGCAGGTCGCGTTGGTCGAGCTGCAGATTGATATCTTGCAGCGCGGGTTGTCCGGCGTAACGCGCATTCAGGTTGGTGATGCTGAGCATAAGACCTCCGTTATTTCGCTAAGGGGGCAACAAAGCGCGTGGTGACGTAGCTGCTGTAGTCGCTGGCGGCATCCGGCACTTTGCCCTGCTCTTTCAGGAAGTGCGCGGTGTCGACAATCGCCTTGTTCACGGGTTTACCCAGCTGTTCAAGCTGTTGTTGCGCAGTCAGATAAGTGTTGCCTTTCACCAGCACCGGCACATCGCTCTCCGGCACGCCGCTTAAACGCGACAGCTTGCTCAGGTTGTCCGGCTGTTTGAGCCACTGATCGGGATTAGCGATATACGCCTGTTGTGCATCAATCGCGCTGCGGGCGAAGGCGGTGACGATCTCAGGATGCTGTTGCGCGAAATCTTTGCGCACTACCCAGACATCCAGCGTCGGTGAGCCCCATTTGCCCACCTGAGAAGAGTCAGTCAACACCGTGCCGTCTTTTTCCAGCTCATTCACCGCCGGAGACCAGACATACGCGCCATCGATGTCACCACGTTTCCACGCGGCAATAATGGCGGGCGGTTGCAGGTTCACTAACTGCACTTGTGAAGGCTTGATGCCCCAATGTTTGAGCGCAGACAGCAGGCTGTAATGCGTTGTGGAGATGAAAGGCACCGCAATGCGTTTGCCAATCAGATCTTTAGGTTGGGTGATGGATTTCTTGACCACCAGCGCTTCGGAATTGCCGAGCTGAGAGGCCAACAGAAAGGCTTCAATCGGCAGCTGTTGCGTGGCTGCCACGGCCAGCGGACTCGAACCGATATTGCCGATCTGCACATCGCCCGAGGCCAATGCGCGCAGCACGCTGGCACCGCTATCAAATTTACGCCAGTCAACGGTTGCGCCACTCTCTTTGGCAAAGGTGTTATCGGCTTGCGCCACTTTGGCCGGCTCTGCCGAAGTTTGATACGCCACCGTCACGTTAACCGCTTGCGCCTGAAAGGCCATCAGGGCGAATGCTGCTGCCACTGCTGTTATTGTTTTTTTCACTGCCATCATCGTTCACCCCAATGTTATGTCGTGACGGCAGTTTCTCCAGCGCGGGTAATTTCATAAAGGAATTAAAAATTATCCCTAATGAAAATCTGTTCTTAGATCAACATCGGGCAAGGCTATGCGGAATACGCAATTGCAAAGAAGTCGTAAAGACAGAAATATGTCACGCGCTCACATCCTGACTGTGTTATTGATAGGCTCCTGATTTTACAACCCTGTTGCCGGTACTGAATCCATGTCGATTGAGAAAGTTGCGCATCTCGCTGGCGTATCAAAAGCCACGGTATCACGGGTGTTAAATCATCATCCCGGTGTGCGACCGGACACGCGTGAAAAGGTGCTGGCGGCCATTGAGCACTGCGATTACCAACCCAATCTGCTGGCGCGTCAGCTGCGTACCGCGCAAAGCCATATGTTACTGGTGTTAATTTCAGACATCACCAATCCCTTCTGTTCACGCGTGGTGCAAGGCATTGAAGCTGAAGCCGAGGCACAGGGTTATCACATCCTGTTGTGCAATTCGGCCTCGCAGTTACCCCGGGAAGCCGCTTACCTGGCGTTGCTGAGTGGTAAAGTGGTGGATGGCGTGATCACCATGGACGCTGCCGCCTGCCTACAGGAGCTGAAAGGTATGATTGGTGATGCGCCCTGGGTGCAGTGCGCAGAATACGATCCGTCGATCCCGGCCTCCAGCGTCACCATCGATAATAATGAAGCCGCCTTTGAAACCGTGCGTTACCTGGCCAGTAAAGGCCGTCGCCGCATTGCGTTGGTGAATTGCGATATGCGCTACCTCTATTCCCATCAGCGAGAGAGTGGCTACCGTGAGGCGCTGGAGCAGTTAGAACTGAGCTGGGGCGGCGTGGCCTATGCTGAAAACATTTCGTGCGAGTCGGGAAGCGCTGCGCTGCGGGAGTTGTTGTTGCACCCGGAACGGCCAGACGCGGTGTTTGCGGTGTCGGATGTGCTGGCCGTCGGTGTGATCCATGCCGCGCTGGAGGCCGGATTGCGCGTGCCGGAAGATCTGGCGGTGGTGGGATTTGATGGTATTCCGTTTACCAGCAGCCTCAACCCACCGCTGACGACCATTGAACAACCGATGAACCGGCTGGGGGCGCGCAGTGTTCAGCTGTTACTGAACCGCATCCGCCAGCCGCAAAGTGAGGTAGTGCGCGAGGTGCTACCCTGGAAGCGCGTGGAACGCGCCTCCAGCTGACTCAACGCCAAATCAACAGCACGCAGGCGGCCGTCAATACTCCCATGGCGAGGTTGAAGATTTTCCACGCGCGCGGGCTGCGCAGCAGGCGGCCAATCATCGAACCAAACCCCATCCAGATTACACCGGATACCACATTGACCAGTGCCATGCCGATGCTGATGGCTATCACCGAATGCAGGTAAGCATCGCCTGCGAGGCTGAAGCTGGCGACCGCACCCAATGCCATCAACCAGGCTTTAGGGTTGATCAGTTGCAGCAATCCGCCCTGCCAGAATGGCATCTGCTTCACGCTGGCGTCTTCCGTCTCCAGCTTTTCGTACTCAGCAGTCGCGATTTTCCACGCCAGCCACAGTAAGTAGAGGCTACCGGCAATCTTCAGCACCAGATGCAGAGAAGGATAAAGCAGGATGAGACCACCGATACCAAATGCCACCATCAGCAACATGACTTGCATACCAATCATGATACCAATGAGCAACGGAATGGTGCGCAGGAAGCCAAAATTAGCACCTGAGGCGGTAAGTAACATATTATTGGGGCCTGGCGTGATGGCAGCGACCCAAAGAAAGCCCAACATTGATAAAAAAAGACTCAGTTCCATGTATATTCGGGTGCTCCTCACCCAGTAAAGCGGACAACCCATCGAAGCTATCAGCGACTTATGCATCAGACAAGCCTTTACCCAAGCTATTTTGATCGCCCCGACGGCGAGCGCTTTACACCGCTGCGCGGATTCAGTAACGCGCATCTACAAACACTGCTGCCGCGCATTCTGCGGCGGCGCGTCTCGTTACGTCCGCACTGGCAGCGCCTTGACCTGCCGGACGGCGATTTTGTCGATCTCGCGTGGAGCGAGGATCCCGCACAGGCGCGCCACAAACCGCGCATGGTGATGTTCCATGGCCTGGAAGGCAGCTTCCATAGCCCCTACGCCCACGGCCTGATGCAGGCCTGCCAGGCTCGCGGTTGGCTGGCAGTGGTGATGCACTTCCGGGGTTGCAGTGGGGAACCCAATCGCCTGCAGCGCATTTACCACTCAGGTGAGACTGAAGACGCCACCTTTTTCCTGCACTGGCTCCAGCGCGAATGGGGTACGGTTCCGACTGCTGCGGTGGGCGTTTCACTCGGTGGTAATATGCTGGCCTATTTGCTGGGCATGCAGGGCAACGATGCTCTGGTTGATGCCGCCGTTGCGATTTCGGCCCCCTTTGCCCTTGAACCCTGTAGCGAAAAGCTGGATGCCGGCTTCTCGCGCTTCTATCAGCACTATTTGCTCACTAAGCTGAAACAGAATGCCACGCGTAAACTGCTGGCCTGGCCCGGCACGCTGCCGGTGGAACTGAGCCAGCTGCGCGCCTTTCGCCGCATTCGTGAGTTCGATGATGCGATTACCGCACGCGCGCACGGTTTTCTGGATGCCAATGACTATTATCGACGTGCCAGCGCCATGCCGCTGCTCAGCGGCGTACGCAAGCCGTTGCTGGTCATTCACGCCAAAGACGACCCGTTTATGACCGATGCAGTGATACCGCAACCAGAACAGCTGTCACCCTCCATTGAATATCAGCTGACGCAACAAGGCGGTCATGTTGGTTTTGTCGGCGGCACCTTGCTGAAGCCGAAAATGTGGCTGGAACAGCGTGTGCCTGACTGGCTTTCAACCTATCTGGATGTGTGATCGTGATTATTCCCTGGCAAGAACTTGAAGTGACAACGCTGGAAAACCTGATTGAAACCTTCGTGTTACGTGAAGGCACCGATTACGGCGAGCAGGAGCGCAGCCTGGCGCAGAAGGTGGCCGATGTGCGCCGCCAACTGGAACGCGGAGAAGTCGTGCTGGTGTGGTCTGAACTGCATGAATCAGTGAATATCATGCCAGCGCGAGATTTTCGCGGTTAATGCACCGCGCGGCAATTCGTGGTAACAATGCTCATCGCCGGACCTCACAGGGAGTTCTGTTATGTCAGCCAGGCATCCAATCATTGCCGTTACCGGTTCCAGCGGAGCCGGTACCACCACCACCAGCCTCGCCTTCCGTAAAATATTCCAGCAGTTTGATCTGCACGCTGCGGAAGTGGAAGGTGACAGCTTCCATCGCTACACCCGTCCAGAGATGGACATGGCGATCCGTAAGGCGCGCGATCTGGGTCGTCACATTAGCTACTTTGGCCCCGAAGCCAATGACTTTGGTTTATTAGAGCAGACGTTCAAGCACTACGGAAAAACCGGTCAGGGCGAATCGCGCAAGTATTTGCACACCTATGATGAAGCGGTGCCGTGGAATCAGGTGCCGGGCACCTTTACGCCATGGCAGCCGCTGCCGGACAACACCGATGTGCTGTTCTATGAAGGGTTACACGGCGGTGTGGTGACGCAACCGCATAACGTGGCAGAGCATGTGGATCTGCTGGTGGGTGTGGTGCCGATTGTGAACCTGGAGTGGATTCAAAAGCTGGTGCGCGATACCAGCGAACGTGGGCATTCTCGTGAAGCGGTGATGGATTCGGTGGTGCGTTCGATGGAGGACTATATCAACTACATCACGCCGCAGTTCTCTCGCACCCACATCAACTTCCAGCGCGTGCCGACCGTGGATACCTCCAACCCGTTTGCCGCACGTGAGATCCCTTCACTCGACGAAAGTTTTGTGGTGATCCATTTCCGTGGTCTGGAGGGGATTGCCTACCCTTACCTGCTGGCAATGATTCAGGGCTCGTTCATTTCACACATGAATACGCTGGTGGTGCCGGGGGGCAAAATGGGGCTGGCGATGGAATTGATCATGACACCGCTGGTGCAACGGCTGATCGAAGGTAAACGGATTGAATAATCCAGAATTTCTGTAGCGGCACGATGTAAGGCGTGCATCACACCGCGCGATAAATCGCGCCGCGACAGTAGGATTACAACTCTACCACTTCATAGCTGTGGGTGATTTCCACACCTTTACCCAGCATGATCGCCACCGAACAATACTTCTCAGCGGAGAGATCAACCGCGCGGGCCACGGCTTTATCACTCAACGCTTTGCCGCTGACAATAAAATGCAGGTTGATGTGGGTAAAAATACGTGGCGCTTCTTCACGGCGTTCAGACGTGAGCTTCACCTCGCAATCGGCCACATCATTACGGCCCTTTTGCAGGATAGACACCACGTCAATCGCGCTACAGCCGCCCGCCGCCATCAGAACCATCTCCATTGGACTCGGCGCTTTATCCCCTGAATTACCGTCCATTAATACCTGATGGCCAGATGAGGATTCTCCGAGAAAGGTTAACCCCTCCACCCATTTCACTCGTGCCTGCATTATTCTTTCTCCTGAAGTGGCTATTTTGCCGCCAGAGTACGCTTTCAGTTGATAAACAGCAATCCAGACTCTTCCGCCTGTTGCTGAAGCGAGACAACAGAAGACAGCTTGCAAAAGCTGTGCTACAAACAGTGCTGAAAATATTTTCGTCGTAACAGACGAAGGCGGGAAGAATCAAAAGCGTAGCTTAAGAATCACCCGGAAATAAAACGCTCGACGATTACACCGCCTGACAGGGAAAACTGCCCCCTGTGCTTTGGGCACGATTACAATAGAGGATAATAGCGAATGGTTCTCGGCAAACCGCAAACAGACCCTACACTCGAATGGTTCCTGTCCCATTGCCATATTCACAAATATCCGTCAAAGAGCACGCTCATCCATCAGGGTGAGAAAGCGGAAACGCTGTACTACATCGTGAAAGGTTCCGTTGCGGTTCTGATCAAAGATGAAGAAGGCAAAGAGATGATCCTCTCCTACCTCAATCAGGGAGATTTCATCGGCGAACTCGGCCTGTTTGAAGAAGGTCAGGAACGTAGTGCCTGGGTACGTGCCAAAACTGCCTGCGAAGTGGCTGAAATTTCCTACAAAAAATTCCGTCAGCTGATTCAGGTAAACCCGGATATTTTGATGCGACTCTCGTCGCAAATGGCGCGTCGTCTGCAAATCACCTCCGAGAAAGTGGGCAACCTTGCCTTCCTCGATGTGACGGGCCGTATCGCGCAAACACTGCTTAATCTGGCCAAACAGCCAGATGCGATGACTCACCCAGACGGGATGCAGATTAAAATCACCCGTCAGGAGATTGGTCAGATCGTGGGTTGCTCACGCGAAACCGTGGGGCGCATCCTGAAAATGCTGGAAGATCAGAACCTGATCTCCGCACACGGTAAAACCATCGTCGTTTACGGCACCCGCTAATTTCTTATCACCCACGGCGTGATGGCAACATCGCGCCGTTTTTGTTTGCGATGAGCTGATGTGGCGCCGAATCATCTATCATCCTGAGGTCAACTACGCCCTGCGGCAAACGCTGGTGCTGTGCCTGCCTGTGGCACTTGGCTGGCTGTTTGGCGATCTGCAAAAAGGCCTGTTGTTCTCATTAGTGCCTGCCTGCTGCAACATGGCCGGTCTGGATACCCCGCATAAACGCTTTTTCAAACGTCTGATTGTCGGCGGTTCGCTGTTTGCCATCGGCAGTTTTTCGATCCAGTTGCTCACGGATTATCAGATTCCGCTGCCGCTCATACTGTTTGTGCTGCCGCTGCTGATTGGTGTCACCGGTGAAATTAGCCCGTTACATGGCCGCTTGCTGCCAGCCACCCTGATTGCCGCCATCTTTAGCCTTAGCCTGGTTGGAAGGATGCCGGTTTGGGTGCCGCCGCTGCTGTATATCGGCGGTACGTTCTGGTACGGCCTGTTTAACTGGTTTTGGTTCTGGCTGTGGAAAGAGCAGCCGATGCGTGAAACCCTGAGCCTGCTGTATCGCGAACTGGCAGATTACTGTGATGCGAAATACACGCTGCTGACGCAACTCACCGATCCTGAAAAAGCGTTACCGCCGCTACTGGCACGCCAGCAAAAAGCCGTCGATCTGATCACCACCTGTTATCAGCAGATGCATATGCTCTCGGCCAACCGCGATAACAGCCATAAGCGTCTGACGCGAGCGTTTCAGGTGGCGTTGGATTTACAGGAACACATTTCGGTGAGCCTGCATCAGCCGGAAGAGGTGCAAAAGCTGGTCGAGCAGAGCCACGCTGAGGCGGTGATCCGTTGGAATGCGAAAACCATCTCCGCGCGCCTGCGCATCCTCGCCGATGCGATTCTCTATCATCAGTTGCCGGAGCGCTTCCATATGGAGAAGCCACTCGGGGCGCTGGAAAAAATCGCGCGCCAGCACCCAGATAATCCGGTCGGCAACTTCTGTTACTACCACTTCAGCCGTATCGCACGCGTCTTACGCACGCAGAAGCCGTTGTACACGCGTGACCTGATGGCGGATCGTCAGCGCCGTCTGCCGTTCTTCCCCGCGTTGCGCAGCTATCTGTCATTGAAATCTGCCGCTTTACGCACCGCCGCACGCATCTCGGTGATGCTAATGTTCGGCAGCGCAGTCGCGCTGTTCTTCAACATTCCTAAGCCCTACTGGATTCTGATGACCATCATGTTTGTCAGTCAGAATGGCTACAGCGCCACGCGGGTGCGCATTCAGCACCGTGCGCTCGGCACCTTTGCCGGCTTGCTGATTGCGGCGGCCTCACTGCGACTGGCCGTACCCGAATCGGTCACCTTACTGTTTATGCTGGCCATCACCCTCGCCAGCTATCTGGTGACGCGCAAATATTATGGCTGGTCGATGATTGGCTTCACCGTTACCGCCGTGTATTCCTTACAGTTGCTGTCGCTCAATGGCGCACAGTTCTTATTGCCGCGCATGATGGATACGCTGATGGGCTGTCTGATTGCGTTTGCAGGCATGATCTGGCTGTGGCCGCAGTGGCAGAGCGGATTGCTACGCAGTAACGCCCATGATGCGCTGGAAGCCTATCAGGAAGCGTTGCGAATGCTGCTGGGGCCGGAACAATCGCCGGAAAAGCTGGCGTACCAACGCATGAAGGTCAACCAAGCGCACAATGCGCTGTTCAACTCGCTTAACCAGGCATCAAGCGAACCGGGCTTCAACGCGCAGTACCTGAAAGATATGCGCATGTGGGTAACACACAGTCAGTTTATCGTCGAGCATCTCAACGCCATGACGATTCTGGCACGTGAGCACACCATGCTGACGCCGAAACTGGCGGAGCGTTATCTGCAATCCTGTGAAATTGCGCTGCAACGCTGTCAGCAGCGGCTGGCATACGATGGACCAGGCAATGACAGCAACATTCTGGAAGCGCCGGAGAATCTGAATGAGGGGCCGGTGACGATTGTGGAACAGCATGTGAAGCGCATCCTGCAACACCTGAACGTGATGCACACTATCTCTTCACTGGCATGGAGCCAGCGACCGCATCATGGTCGCTGGCTCAAAGTATTACGGCCAAAAAGTTAATTACGCCGCCAGCACCTTCTCAATGGCTTTGGCGAAACGCGCCATGCCTTCTGCGATATCGGTTGGCTCGATCACCAGCGAAGGCACAAAACGAATCACGTCGGTGCCCGCCGTCAGCACCATCAATCCTTCTGCGGCTGATGCATTGAGGATGTCGCGTGCTTTGCTGGCGTACTGCGGTTTCAACGCCGCACCAATCAGTAAACCTTTGCCGCGAATCTCACTGAACAGTTCAAATTGACTGTTGATGGCCTGCAGACCTTCCACGAACTGCTGGCGACGCGCTTCCACGCCATTCAGCACTTCTGGTGTATTGATAATATCCAGCGCGGTTTCGGCAATCGCACAGGCCAGCGGGTTACCGCCGTAAGTGGTGCCGTGCACACCTGGCGCCATCACAGAGGCAATTTCGTTGGTGGTCAACATCGCACTCACCGGGAAACCGCCGCCCAGCGCTTTTGCACTGGTGATGATGTCGGGTTTGATGCCGTAATGCTCGTAAGCAAACAGCTTGCCGCTACGCCCCATGCCGCTTTGCACTTCATCCAACACCAACAGCGCTTTATGCTCATCACACAGCGCGCGCAGGCCCTGCATGAATTCTGCGGTCGCCGCCACCACACCGCCCTCGCCCTGAATCGGCTCGACGACAATGGCGCAGGTGTGGTCATCAATCACTGCTTTGACAGCATCCAGATCGTTAAACGGCACATGCACGATATCGGCAGGCTTCGGACCAAAACCGTCAGAGTATTTCGGCTGACCGCCTACAGTGACGGTAAACAGGGTACGGCCATGGAACGCGTTGTGGAAGGCGATGATTTTGCTTTTGAACGGGCTGTGTTTCTTGCAGGCGTAATAACGCGCCAGTTTGAAAGCCGCTTCGTTGGCTTCCGCGCCTGAGTTACCAAAGAACACACGATCGGCGAATGTCGCGGCAATCAGTTTGCTGGCCAGACGCAGTGCCGGTTCGTTGGTGAATACGTTGCTGGTGTGCCACAAGGTTTCGCCCTGCGATTTCAGCGTTTCCACCAGCGCCGGATGGCAATGGCCTAAAGCAGTTACCGCGATGCCGCCGGAGAAGTCGATATACTCTTTGCCCTGCTGATCCCAGACTCGGCTGCCCTTACCTTTAACCGGCACAAACTGCGCAGGTGCATAAACAGGCAAAATCACGTTATCGAACGTTTCCCGGGTTACCGCTAGTTTTTCCGCTGCCATTGCCGACCTCATTGGGTTATTTGTTGAGCTGAAGTGAAATTATAATCACAAAATATGCATAAAAAATCACACGAAGGCAAACATAAGTTACGCGTTCAGAAAATTAGCCAAGAGCTGATGACCCTGCTCGCTGAGGATGCTCTCAGGATGGAACTGCACCCCTTCCAGCGGCAAGGTGCGATGGCGGAAGCCCATGATCTCATCCGGCTCGCCGTTGCGCAGGCTCCAGGCGGTGACGTCGAATTCTGCGGGCAGCGTATCGCGCGCCACAATCAGTGAATGGTAGCGCGTCACGGTGAGAGGATTATTAAGGTTGCGAAACACGCCTTGCTGGGTGTGCTGGATCACGGAAGTTTTCCCATGCATCACCTGGCGCGCGCGAACCACCTGCGCACCATATGCCTGCGCAATCGCCTGATGGCCAAGGCACACGCCAAGTATCGGCAGGCGTCCAGCAAAGTGACGAATAGCCTCCAGCGAGACACCGGATTGATCCGGGGTACAGGGACCAGGAGAAATCACCAGATGCGTCAGCGGCAGCGCCTCGATTTCCGCCACGGTAATGGCGTCATTACGCACTACGCGCACATCCGCGCCCAGCTCACAGAAGTACTGGTAGAGATTCCAGGTGAAGGAGTCGTAGTTATCAATTAGCAGCAGCATAGTGCCCTCAGGCCAGAAAAACCGCCGCTATTCTACGCATTTTAACGAGCGGGGCTCACCACTTTCGCAAACTGCGCCGTCAACGGTGCCAGATCGCCCGCCACACCGGCAAAGATCGCGCTGCGCCAGGCGTCTCGCTCCAGTTTATCCCACGTCAGCAGATAACCGGCATGCAGCGCCAGCTGTTCAAAGAAAATACGCTGTGTCCGCCCATTTCCCGCGCGGAACGGATGCAGCACAAATATCTCGCAGTAATAGTGCGCCAGACGTGCCACAAACTCCGTCTGCGGCAGGTTGACCAGCTGTTGCTCATCCTCCAGCGCCGCCATCAGCCCATTGCCCTCTTTCTCAATATATTCACAGTGGCAATATGGCGTTTCGTCGCGCCAGATATCTATGCTGCGCACTTCACCGGCCCAACTGTAGAGGTCCTGAAACAGGGTGCGGTGAATATGGCACAGCCACGGCATCCCTCTGCTGCGCGGTCCTAACTCCAGCGTAGCCAGACGTGCCGCGCTAAAAGCCAATTCCGCTTTACGCAGTTGCGCTTCATCATGAATATCGAGACGATTTTTTAGCACCCTGTCGTTATGCCAAAGATAGGGATCGCGCACCGCCAGACTGTTATCCGCCATATTGCCTCCTCAATGATTCCAGTCGATCTTCCTGCTGCTCAGTGGGGATTTCGATAGGCGCATAACCGGCCAGGCGGCAACTGGCCTGATAACTGGCCGCACGGCGCTGCTGCCACAGTGTGGTTTTCTGTTTTTCAGTGAGTTTGCTGGTCATAGGGCCTCCGGCAAGCGATTTGCCCTAAGTATAAGAGCAAATTTTAGCTTTGCCGGAGCACGGCAGAGCGCGCCACTGCAGAATGGCGCGTCAGACGATTAAGGCAGGACTTTGGCAGAGAGGATAACAATCGGTTTTGACGGCACATTTTGGTATGGGCCGACATCTTTAGTTGGCACCTGCGCAATCTTATCGATCACATCCTGGCCTTTCACAACTTTACCAAATACCGCATAACCGAAATCACGTTGACCGTGATCGAGGAAGGCGTTATCCGCAACGTTCAGGAAGAACTGGCTGGTCGCGCTATCTTTATCTGCAGTACGCGCCATCGAAATGGTGCCACGCAGGTTACGCAAACCGTTATCGGCTTCGTTCTTGATCGGTGCAACGGTCTGCTTCTGCTGCATGTCCGTTGTGAAGCCGCCGCCCTGGATCATAAAGCCAGGGATCACGCGATGGAAAATGGTGTTGTTGTAGAAACCGTTGTTGACGTAGTCGACAAAGTTCTTCACCGAAACCGGGGCTTTCTGGTTGTTCAGTTCGAGTTCGATATTGCCCGCAGAAGTGGTGAGCAGCACATGCGTATCCCCTTTTGCTGCAAGAGCAGTAGCGGATACAGAAGAGAGCGCTAACAGGGCAACCGCCGCTGTCAAAGTACGTTTAAACATGAATGATTCCTTACCATGGAGTGCAAGCTCAAAACGAGATTGATTGTAAAGAGCAAGTTATACAAGAGCCAGCGTTTTACCGATATTTACGCTGATGTTGCGATTGTCATACTTTTGCGCTCACGCAATCATTTGCGTGACGAAAATCACACTATTAATGAAATATTTCGCGCTTGTTTCACTCGTTGTTTATTAAGATCACAGTTCCATTTACAATTCATGACACTTTTTGCCCATCCCGGCGCTTCACAGGTTCAGAACATGACAAACCGTAATCGCATTGGCCTTACCTGGATCAGCTTTTTCTCTTACGCGCTCACCGGCGCGCTGGTTATTGTTACCGGCATGGTGCTGGATAATATTGCCCAGTACTTCCAGTTGCCGATTTCAGAAATGAGCAACACCTTTACCTTCCTGAATGCCGGTATTTTGGTCGCGGTATTCCTGAACGCCTGGTTGATGGTGATTGTGCCGCTGAAACGCCAGCTGATCTTTGGCTTTGTGCTGATGATCCTTGCCGTCGCGGGCTTGATGACCAGCCACGATCTGACCATCTTCTCGCTGTGCATGTTTGTGCTTGGCGTGGTGAGCGGCATTACGATGTCGATCGGCACCTTCCTGATTACGCATCTGTATGATGGCCGCCAGCGCGGTTCACGTCTGCTGTTTACCGACTCTTTCTTTAGCATGGCCGGCACTATTTTCCCGATCATCGCGGGTGTACTGCTGGCGCGTGCGCTGCCGTGGTACTGGGTGTATGCCTGCATTGGCGTGATTTACCTGGCGATCTTCGTCCTCACGCTGATGGTGGAATTCCCTGAGCTGAAAAGCGAAGCTGCGGTGCAAGGCGGCGAGAAAGAGAAATGGGGCATTGGCGTGCTGTTCCTGTCGATTGCCGCACTCTGCTACATCCTTGGTCAGCTGGGCTTTATCTCTTGGGTACCGGAGTACGCTACCAAGTCGATGGGCATGGATATCGCCGCGGCTGGTCAGCTGGTAGGTAACTTCTGGACCGCCTACATGGTGGGTATGTGGGTGTTCAGCTTCCTGCTGCGCTTCTTCGATCTGCAACGTATTCTGATGGTTCTGGCCGCCCTGGCAACGGGCTTGATGTACTGGTTCGTCACCACAAATGATGCCAGCATGCTGCACTGGATCATCATGATTCTGGGCTTCAGCTCCAGCGCTATCTACACCACCATCATTACGCTGGGATCGCTGCAAACCAAAGTCTCTTCACCGAAGCTAGTGAACTTTATCCTGACATGCGGCACCGTCGGCACCATGCTGACCTTCGTCGTGACCGGCCCGATTGTGGCGAGCGGTGGCGCACATGCGGCACTCTCTACCGCTAACGGTCTGTATGCCGTGGTATTTGTGATGTGTGTACTGCTCGGCTTTGTGACCAAACATCGCCAGCACGGCCATGTGACGCACTAACGCGCTTGAGTGGGCGGCCTTCAGGCCGCCCACGTCGGTCTCACTACCGTTTAAACGTAACCGCTTCCGCTGCGCCCAGGTAAATCTCACTCCTGGCAGGCTGCGTTGCGGCCACCACTCTTCCCTGACGTATCGAATAACGCACCGGCACTTGCCTGCGTACCGCATCAAATCCACCCTCCGCAGGCAGGATAATCAGGCTGGCATCATCTCCTACAGCAAGACCGTAGTGCTCCAGTTGCATCGCCTTGGCGCTGTTCTCAGTAATCAGTTTCAGGCCATTATCGATCTGCTCATATCCCATCAGCTGACAGACATGCAACCCCATGTGCAGCACCTGTAACATGCTGGCGGTGCCCAGCGGATACCAGGGATCAAACACATCATCATGGCCAAAGCAGACGTTGATATCGGCGTCGAGCAGCTCTTTCACGCGCGTGATGCCCCGTCGTTTCGGATAACTGTCAAAACGCCCCTGCAGATGGATATTCACCAGCGGATTCGCCACGAAGTGGATTTTTGACAGCTTCAGCAGCCGGAACAGACGTGAAGTGTAGGCATTGTTATAGGAATGCATCGCCGTGGTGTGGCTGGCGGTCACCCGCTCGCCATTGCCGTCACGGTGCGCCAGTGCCGCCACCGTTTCGACAAAGCGCGATTGCTCATCATCGATCTCATCGCAGTGCACATCCACCATTCGGTCATAGCGATTGGCGAGGGCAAAGGCTTTGTGCAGTGACTCCACGCCATACTCACGGGTGAATTCGAAATGCGGAATAGCACCGACCACATCCGCACCGAGGCGCAGCGCCTCTTCCAGCAGCGCTTCGCCGTTGGGATAGGAGAGGATCCCCTCTTGAGGGAAAGCCACAATTTGGATGTCGATCCACGGTGCCATCTCGGCTTTCACTTCCAGCATGGCTTTCAACGCGGTAAGTGTGGGATCGGAGACATCAACGTGAGTGCGCACATGCTGAATACCGTTGGCAATTTGCCACTTCAGCGTCTGCTGCGCGCGCTGTTTGACATCTTCATGGCTGAGCAGCGCTTTGCGCTCTGCCCAACGCTCAATGCCCTCAAACAGCGTGCCGGATTGGTTCCACGCAGGCTGACCGGCGGTTTGTGTGGTGTCGAGGTGAATATGCGGCTCAATAAAAGGTGCACTTGCCAGCCCGGCTTCGGCATCCAGCGCATCGCCCTGCCCCTGCACCTGCGGTGGTTGGGGGCGAATCGCCGCAATTTTCCCGCCGTTGATTTCCATCTGCCACAGGCCTTGCTGGCCCGCTAAGCGCAGGTTGTTGATCCACTTCAGTGACCGGTTCGCCATGCCTCTCTCCTGTTTTAAAGCAACAGGTTAAGCTAGCACGAATAGCCATTCACCAGCGTCATCGATTTTTGGGTTGCCCGCATTGCACAATGATCAACCAAACAAGCCACTTACGAAAAATGTTCAAAATCAGTTACACACCTCAAAATGAGTATATGGCGTGACGCTTGATATACATCAATGAGCGGCAAAAGTAGCGCGTTAAGGTAGGCGCAGATACCGCAAATTTTGAGGCAAGCATGAGCAAGCACAATGTCGTGATTATTGGTAACGGCATGGTTGGCCACCGCTTTATCGAAGAACTGATCGACAAAGCCGACCCCGGCCAATTCGCCCTGACCGTCTTTTGTGAAGAACCCCGCGCCGCCTATGACCGCGTCCACCTTTCCGCCTGGTTCTCCCATCACACTGCTGAAGAGCTCTCTCTGGTGCGACCGGGTTACTACGAGAAGCATCAGGTTAATCTGCTGATGGGTGAACGTGCTATCACCATCAACCGCGACGAAAAACTGATTCACTCCAACACTGGTCGCGCGGTGCATTACGACACGCTGATCTTCGCCACTGGCTCTTATCCATGGATCCCGCCGATTAAGGGATCAGAGGGCAGTGACTGCTTTGTCTATCGCACTATCGAAGACCTTAATGCTATTGAAGCCTGCGCGCGCCGCAGCCAACGTGGTGCTGTGATGGGTGGCGGCCTGCTGGGGCTGGAAGCCGCTGGCGCCTTGAAAAACCTCGGCATCGAAACCCACGTCATCGAGTTCGCGCCTGGCTTAATGGCGGAACAGCTGGATGGACAAGGCGGCGAACAGCTACGCCGTAAGATCGAACAGATGGGTGTGCGAGTGCATACCGGCAAAAACACCCAGCAGATTGTGCATCATGCCACAGGGGGAAAAACGCTGGAGTTTGCCGATGGCAGCGCGCTGGATGTCGATTTCATCGTCTTCTCTACCGGTATTCGCCCACAAGACAAACTGGCAAAACAGTGCGGGCTGGTGCTTGGCCAACGCGGCGGTATCGCCATTAACGAACGCTGCCAGACCAGCGATCCGGCCATATACGCCGTCGGGGAGTGTGCCGCATGGAACAATCGTCTTTTCGGCCTGGTGGCGCCAGGCTACAAAATGGCGCAGGTTGCCAGTGACGTGTTGCTGGGCCGTGACAATGCCTTCGCCGGGGCGGATATGAGCGCCAAGCTCAAGCTGCTGGGCGTCGACGTGGGCGGCATTGGCGATGCGCAGGGACGTACGCCGGGCGCACGCAGCTATATGTGGCTCGACGAGCAGAAACACATCTATAAACGCCTGATCGTCAGCGAAGACAACCGCACCCTGCTCGGCGCAGTGCTGGTGGGTGATACCAGCGACTACGGCAATTTGCTGCAGCTGGCACTGAATAACATCCCACTGCCAGACCAACCGGAGGGACTGATTCTGCCCGCTGGCAGCGGCGACAAACCGGTGATGGGCGTGGATGCGCTGCCGGACAGCGCGCAAATTTGCTCCTGCTTCGATGTCAGCAAAGGCGATATCATCAACGCAGTGCAAAGCGGCTGCCATACCGTGGCGATGCTGAAAACTGAAACCCGCGCCGGCACCGGCTGCGGCGGCTGTATCCCGCTGATCACCCAAGTTCTCAATGCGGAACTGAGCCGTCAGGGAATTGAAGTCAATCATCACCTGTGTGAGCACTTCCCCTATTCGCGCCAGGAGCTGTATCACCTGATGCGCGTTGAAGAGATCACATCCTTCGAGGCGCTGCTGGCGAAATATGGCCAGGGTTACGGTTGTGAGGTGTGCAAACCCACCGTGGCCTCGCTGCTGGCGTCTTGCTGGAATGAGTATGTGCTGAAACCGCAGCATGCACCGCTTCAGGACAGTAACGATCTGTTCCTCGGCAATATCCAGAAAGATGGCACCTATTCCGTGATCCCACGTTCACCCGGCGGTGAAATCACCCCTGAAGGCTTAATGGCCGTGGGTGCCGTGGCGCGTCAGTACAACCTCTACACCAAAATCACCGGCTCACAGCGTATTGGCTTGTTTGGCGCACAGCGTGACGATCTGCCCGCTATCTGGGCTCAGCTCATCGATGCGGGATTTGAAACCGGCCAGGCCTATGCCAAAGCGCTGCGTATGGCGAAAACCTGCGTCGGCAGCAGCTGGTGCCGCTATGGTGTCGGCGACAGCCTCGGTTTTGGCATCGAGCTGGAGCATCGCTACAAAGGCATCCGTACCCCGCACAAAATGAAGTTTGGCGTCTCAGGTTGTACCCGCGAATGTGCGGAGGCGCAGGGTAAAGACGTGGGCATCATCGCCACCGAGAAAGGCTGGAACCTGTACGTCTGTGGCAACGGTGGCATGAAGCCGCGCCACGCCGATCTGCTGGCCGCCGATCTGGATCGCGACACGCTGTTGACCTACCTCGATCGCTTCATGATGTTTTACATCCGCACCGGAGACCGCGTACAGCGCACTTCGCTGTGGCTGGAAAGCATGGAAGGCGGCATCGACTATCTGCGTAGCGTGATCATCGACGACAAACTCAGCATCAATGCGCAGCTGGAAAGCGAACTGACCCGCCTGCGCGGTGAAGTCGCATGCGAATGGACCGCGACGGTGAACGATCCGCAGCAGCAAAGCCACTTCAGCACCTTTATCAACAGCGATCAGCGAGATCCGCTGATTCAGCACATTCACCAGCGCGATCAACATCGCCCGGCACGTCCCGCCGAGCGCATTGCCGTTGCCCTGATTGAGGAGATCGACGCATGAGCCAGTGGCATCCGGTGTGTGAAATAGAGCAAATCCTGCCTGCCAGCGGCGTCTGTGCGCTGGTCAAAGGCCAGCAGATCGCCATCTTCCGTCCGCGTGACGATGAGCAACTGTTTGCATTAAGCAATATCGATCCTTTTTCTGAAGCCAGCGTGTTATCGCGCGGCCTGATTGCCGAGCACCAGAAGACGTTGTGGGTCGCCAGCCCCTTGAAAAAACAGCGCTTCCGCTTGAGCGATGGTGTTTGCATGGAAGATGAATCCCGTTCAGTGGCGAGCTATCCGGTGCGCGTCAGTGAGGGGCTGGTCGAAGTGTGCGCCTGACAGAATTCCTTCACTTTATGAGACGTCACTATGTTTACTGACACCCTGAACAAATGCGCCGCCAATGCGGCGCGCATCGTGCGTACTGCACAGCAGAGCCCGCTGGCCTTCTGGATCAGCTCAGCCATGGCTGGTGCCTATGTTGGCTTGGCTATCATCCTGATTTTTACCCTCGGTAATCTTGCGGACCCGGCCTATCGACCGCTGATCATGGGCGCGACTTTTGGTATCGCTTTAACACTGGTGATCATCGCCGGTTCCGAGCTGTTCACTGGGCACACGATGTTCCTGATGATTGGCGCCAAGTCCGGCACCATCAGCCACGGGCAAATGTGGTGTGTGCTGCCACAAACCTGGCTGGGTAACTTGATTGGCTCGGTGTTTGTTGCCCTGCTCTACTATTACGCAGCGGGTGCCATGCTGCCGAATGCTAATGCGCTGATTCACAGCGCGGCGCTGGCGAAAACTACGCAACCTGCGATGGCACTGTTCTTTAAGGGCGCACTCTGCAACTGGCTGGTTTGTCTGGCGATCTGGATGGCGGTACGTACCGAGGGCACGGCAAAATTTATCGCCATCTGGTGGTGCCTGCTGGCGTTTATCGCTTCCGGTTACGAGCACTCGGTAGCGAATATGACGGTCTTTGCACTGTCGTGGTTTGGCCAGCATAATGCCGACCTGACGTTGGGCGGGATCGGCCATAACCTGCTGTGGGTCACGCTGGGTAACATGTTCTCCGGCATGGTATTGATGGGCCTTGGTTACTGGTACGCCACACCGCACGCTCAGAGACCGCAAGCGGCAACACAAGCCGCTGCGCTTAAATCGGTTTAACGTTTTAAAGCCCGCATGATGCCAATCCGTTCGCGCATCGCTCCAGGTGCGCATAAATGCGCACCCTACGATTATGTAGGGGCGCCATTTATGGCGACCAAAAGACGCGATGGGCGAGCATCACGCAGCTCGCGGGCTTTTTTGAGGATGAGCGATGGACTATTTCCCCCTGTTTTGCCGTCTGCAGGGTAAACGGTGTTTGCTGGTCGGTGGTGGTGATGTGGCAGAACGCAAAGCGCGTTTGCTGCTGGACGCCGGTGCCGATCTGCATGTCGGTGCATTGGAATTCTCCCCTGTTTTTCAACAGTGGGCTGAACAGGGAAAGTTACAGTTACTGCCCGGCCACTTTCAGGAGAGCTGGCTGGAAGGTTGCTGGCTGGTGATTGCCGCCACCGATGATGACGCCGTCAATCAACAAGTAGGGGATGCAGCCGAGCTGCGCCGTATCTTCTGCAATCTGGTAGATGCGCCACAGGAAGCCAGCGCGATCATGCCATCAATTGTTGATCGCTCGCCGCTGATGATTGCCGTCTCGTCGGGTGGCCGTGCGCCGGTGCTGGCTCGCCTGCTACGGGAAAAGCTGGAGGCGATGCTGCCACAGCATCTTGGTCAACTGGCTTCCCTTGCCGGTTCGTTACGTGGCCGAGTCAAGCAGACCTTCAACAGCATGGCGCAGCGACGTGCATTTTGGGAACGCTTCTTTGCCTGCGATCGCCTGACACAAACACTGGCCAATCACGATAAACCGCGTGCGGACCACATCGTCGATACCTTGTTTGACGCACCGCTGGCCCAGCAGGGCGAGGTGGTGCTGGTGGGCGCGGGTCCGGGTGATGCGGGTTTATTGACGCTGAAAGGCTTGCAGAGTATCCAGCAGGCCGATGTGGTGGTTTATGACCGCTTGGTCTCGGATCCGATCCTCAATCTGGTGCATCGCGACGCGGAACGCATCTTTGTCGGTAAACAGGCGGGTAATCACTGTGTGCCCCAATCGCAAATCAATCAGCTCCTGCTCGAGCAGGCACAGCGCGGCAAACGCGTAGTGCGACTAAAGGGTGGCGATCCCTTTATTTTCGGTCGCGGAGGTGAGGAACTGGAGGTGCTGGCACAGCACAACATTCCCTTCAGCGTGGTGCCGGGTATCACGGCCGCTTCCGGCTGCGCGGCCTACAGCGGTATTCCACTGACCCATCGCGATCACGCGCAGAGCGTGCGTTTTGTCACCGGGCATCTGCAACAGCAGGGTGAAATGGAGTGGGGAAAACTGGCCGCAGAACAACAGACGCTGGTGTTTTATATGGGGCTGACGCAGGCACCAGAGATTCAGCGTCAACTGCTGGCACATGGCATGGACGCCAACACGCCGGTGGCGATTGTGCAGAATGGCACCACCCCGCAACAGCAGGTGGAAACCGCCACCCTGGCAGAACTCAGTCAGCTGGCACAGCAGTTTGCCAGCCCGGCGCTGATCATTGTCGGGCACGTGGTGGGCCTGCGCAGCCAGTTACGCTGGTTCTAAACAAAAAAGGCGAGTCATGATGACTCGCCTTTTTAGATCATTTCACGCATGGTTTATGGCTGTGCCACAAAACCCACGGCTTCGTAGACTTTCTTCAGCGTTTCCTGCGCTTGTGCACGCGCTTTGGTCGCGCCATCACGCATCACCTGATTGAGGAATGCCTCATCGTTACGGAAACGATGATAGCGCTCCTGCAGCTCGGTGAGCATGCCAGAAACCGCTTCAGCCACTTCGCCCTTCAGGTGGCCATACATTTTGCCTTCGAACTCTTGCTCCAGCTGCGGGATAGATTTGCCGGTGACGCCAGACAGAATATCCAGCAGGTTTGACACTCCGGCTTTCTCTTTCACATCGTAACGTACCACGGGTGGCTCAGCGGAATCAGTTACTGCGCGTTTGATCTTCTTCACCACCGCTTTGGTGTCTTCCAGCAGACCAATCACGTTATTGCGGTTGTCGTCCGACTTGGACATTTTTTTAGTCGGCTCCAGCAATGACATCACGCGGGCGCCAGATTTTGGAATAAACGGCTCAGGGATTTTGAAGACATCGCCATACAGGGCGTTGAAACGACCAGCGATATCGCGGCTCAGTTCCAGATGCTGCTTCTGATCTTCGCCCACCGGCACCTGGTTGGTCTGATACAGCAGAATATCCGCTGCCATCAGCACCGGATAATCGAACAAACCTGCAGTGATGTTTTCTGAGTAGCGCGCAGACTTATCTTTGAACTGCGTCATACGGCTCAACTCGCCGAAGTAGGCGTAGCAGTTCAGCACCCAGCTCAGCTGCGCATGTTCTGGCACGTGCGACTGAACAAAGATGGTGCTTTTCGCAGGGTCGATACCACAAGCCAGGTACAATGCCAGGGTGTCCAGCGTGGCTTTACGCAGCGCAGTCGGATCCTGACGTACAGTGATGGCGTGCAGATCAACGATGCAGTAAATGCAGTGGAAATCATCCTGCATCTGCACCCACTGACGTAGCGCACCCATGTAGTTGCCAATGGTCAGTTCACCGGAAGGCTGGGCGCCGCTGAAAACGATGGGTTTGCTCATAATATGTCCTGATAATTACAGCCCGAGAGCGGGCAAAAGTTCGCTAAAAGTATCGAGAGTTAAATCGGGTTGGCTGGCAGCAATCGGCTCGCCGTAGTTGTAGCCGAACGTCATGCCGATATTCGGTACACCCGCTGCCTGGGCCGCGTGAATATCATTACGGGAATCACCCACAAACAGTAATTCTTTCTGCAGTACGCCAAAGTGACCCAAAACAAGGAAGATCGCTGCGGGATGCGGCTTTTTCACCACGACATCATCACCGCCAATAATTAGCGTGAAGAATTCGGCAATGCCCAAGGACTGCAATAATGGCGCGACAAAGGGTGTCGGCTTATTCGTCACAATCGCCATCGGCAAGCCTTTCGCGTGTAATGCGGCCAGCGTCTCTTTTACCTGTGGAAACAGCGTGCTGCCGGCTTCCACCGTTTCGGCGTAATACTTGTCAAACAGGGTACGCGCATCGCGCTGCTCTTCAGCATGCGGCTCACGGCCTAAGGCCCATGTCAGTGCCCGGCTCATCATCACGTCGGCACCGTTGCCGATCCAGGTTGAAGCCAGTGCCACACCCGGCGGAGGTAGCTGCAAATCGCCCAAAGCATGGTCGATGGCTTGCGCCAGACCTGGCGCGCTATCCACCAGCGTGCCATCCAGATCAAAGGCTAAGGCACGAATATCAGTGAAATGAGCCATTAACTTTCTCCAGTTCGCCACGCATTTCGTCGATCACTTTTTTGTAATCAGGATGACCAAAGATAGCTGAACCGGCAACAAACATGTCCGCGCCCGCTGCCGCGATCTGACCGATATTATCGATCTTCACACCACCATCCACTTCCAGACGGATATCGTAGCCACTCTGGTCGATCAGTCGACGCGCCTGGCGCAGCTTATCCAGCGTACCCGGAATAAAGGATTGGCCACCAAAACCTGGGTTCACTGACATCAACAGAATGATGTCGAGTTTATCCATCACATAATCGAGGTAATCGAGTGGCGTGGCGGGATTGAATACCAGACCGGCTTTACAACCGTGCTCTTTAATTAGTTGCAGTGTGCGATCCACATGCTCGCTGGCTTCAGGATGGAAAGTAATGTAAGTCGCACCGGCTTTAGCAAACTCAGGGATCAGCGCATCAACCGGCTTGACCATCAGATGCACATCAATGGGCGCGGTGATGCCGTAATCGCGCAGCGCTTTCAGCACCATTGGCCCCATGGTCAGATTGGGAACATAGTGGTTGTCCATCACGTCGAAATGAACCACATCCCCTCCTGCTGCCAGTGCTTTCGCGGTGTCTTCACCTAAGCGGGCAAAGTCAGCAGCAAGAATTGAAGGGGCCAGCAAAAATTGTTTCATCCGATTCTCCCAATGTTGTGCGCCAGCCACAGCTGGCGAAATGCGTTGGTCGCGGACGAAACAGACTAGCGGAAAAGCGCCAGCAGTTCGTCAACCTGAGTGCGACCACTTATGCTTCGGCTGATGGAACGCCGGGCTTTGACTACATTTAACACCGCATTCTGATACCACTCGCGAGTGAGCAGCGTGTCGTGGTTAGAAATCAGTACCGGTATACCGTTTTCCTGCGCCAGCTTATTGGCCAGTTCAGCCAAATGCTGCTGCTCGCGCAGGCTAAAGCTGTTGGTGTGATAAGCGGTAAAGTTGGCCGTCGCTGACAAGGGCGCGTACGGCGGATCGCAATAAACCACTGAACCAGCAGGGGCGTTGTTCAGAGTAACATCGTACGATTCACAGACAAAGGTCGCTTTTTGTGCCCGCTCGGCAAACCACAGCAGTTCCGCTTCTGGGAAGTAAGGTTTCCGATAACGGCCAAAAGGCACGTTAAACTCACCGCGCAAATTATAACGGCACAGACCGTTGTAGCCGTGGCGGTTGAGATACAGGAACAGTAGCGCGCGCTGATACGCATCTTTGCTGGCGTTGAACGCCAGACGATGCGCATAGTAGGTCTCCGCCATATTACCTTCAGGCGTAAACAGCAGACGCGCATCGTCAATAAAGTCAGCAGTGCGGGTTTTGACGATGTTATACAGATTGATCAGATCACCGTTAATGTCCGCCAGGTGATAGCGGTCATAATCAGTGTTGAGGAATACGGAACCGGCACCGACAAAGGGTTCGATTAGACAATCACCTTGTGGCAAATGACGACGGATATCGTCAAGCAGCGGGTATTTCCCTCCGGCCCATTTAAGGAAAGCGCGATTTTTCTTCATGCTGTCGTGGTTATTACATCTTAATTATTGGCTGTGGTGGAACCGACAGCAGCTCTGCGCTTTAAACGGGGCCACGTGTCCGCAGCCCCACATCAATTACTGGCTTTCTTTTTTCACCTGGCTCAGCGGTTTCACCCACGGATTTGCCGCACGCACTTCGGCAGGCAGTGACGCCACCGCGCGCTTGGCATCTGCTGGAGTGGCATAAGCACCGCTCACCAACACATACCACGGCTCACCGTTACGCGTGGTTTTATACACGTGGTAACCGCTCAGATTCTGTTTCTTCGCCCACGCATTCAGGCTCTCTTCTTTTGAAGCCCCACTCAACTGCAGCGTGTAGTTGCCGCCCGTTGGGATAGACTTGCTGGCACCAGCCGGTGCATTGTGCGCGGCGGTGGCATGCGTTTTATTCTCTTTAACCACTGGCACGGGCTTGGTGTTCCCCGCTGGTGCTTTGTGCGTAGTGCTGTTGTGCGTCTCACGCGTGCCGTTGCTGCTGGTACGTGATGGTGTTTCAGAGCGCATGGCTGGCGGAGTTATCGCTTTACCGTTGCCACTGACCGTTGCCGGTGCAGTCGGTAATGAACTATTGCCCTGCGCACCCTGAGCGGCGCTATCCACCTGGCCTTGCTGATTGTTCAACGCGCTGTTGAGATCGCCCGGCAATGTCACACGTTGCTGATTAGCGGGAGTCTCCACTGGCGCAGCCTGAGTCGGCGTCGAGGAGACCGCAGGCATCGAGATGGCGTTGGAATCGCTGTTCGCAGGAGCTTGCGTACCCGCAGGAGCCTGAGGCGCGCTACCGTCTGCAGACGGCGCGGCGTTCTGCTGGCCACTCATGGACGTCGAACCGGAAAGGTCGATGCTTTTTTCACCGCCACCAGAAGCTGGCGCCGCGCTGCCATTGCTGGCTGTAGCCGCGGGTTTCTTCTCATCCGGGCCGGTTAATGCAGAACCGATGCCCAGCACCACTAAAAGCAGCACCAGGATCCCGATGCCCATCATCATATGCTGACGTGATACCGGCACCTTGGTTTTCGGGGCGGAAGACTGTTTGCGAGGCCGCGTTGGACGGCGGTCACTGGCATCAGGTTTTAACTCATCTTCCGGTTTGAACTCATCCATCTAGCCTCCTCCGTAAAACGGCACGCTTCCCACGCACCGCATCACAACTCACCGCTGTACCCGTCATACTTCAAGCTGCTGCCAGGCTGGCTGTGCTTAATCACACATTCAATTATCGACTGGCTGCGACTCGAATGATGAGGGTCTTCATTAGGAATTATTACAATCGTTAATCGCTGCCAGCACCATATCATGCGCAACACCGGCGCGCACTTCAGAGCGACCAATTGCGAGAGGCAGCACCAAACGCATTTCACCTGCCAGCACTTTTTTATCACGCATCATGTGCGGCAAGTACTCTTCTGCCTTCATGCTGGCCGGGCCATGCACCGGTAATCCAGCGCGCAACAGCAGCGCAATAATGCGATCGGTATCTGAAGATGAGAACTGCCCCAGGCGTTCAGCAGTGCGCGCTGCCATCACCATGCCCGCCGCGATCGCTTCACCATGTAACCAGTTGCCATACCCCATGTGCGCTTCAATCGCATGACCAAAAGTATGGCCCAAATTGAGCAGTGCACGCAGACCGGTTTCACGTTCATCGGCGGCAACCACTTCGGCTTTGAGTTCACAGCAGCGGCGGATGCAGTACGCCATAGCTTTTTCATCCAGTGCCAGCAGCGCATCAAGATTCTGCTCCAGCCACTGGAAGAAATCGCCATCAAGGATAATGCCGTATTTGATCACTTCTGCCAGACCCGACGCCAGTTCGCGTGCGGGTAGCGTCGCCAGGCATTGGGTATCCACCACCACAGAAGCGGGCTGGTAGAAAGCACCAATCATGTTTTTGCCAAGCGGATGATTGACGGCCGTTTTGCCGCCGACAGAGGAGTCGACCTGAGAGAGCAGCGTGGTAGGCACCTGGATAAAGCGCACGCCACGTTGGTAGCTGGCTGCTGCAAATCCAGTGAGATCACCGATCACACCACCACCAAGCGCAATCAGCGTGGTATCACGGCCGTGTGGTTTCTGCAGCAATGCGGTAAAGACTTCGTCCATGACGGCCAGCGTC
Organism: Pantoea sp. CFCC18177; assembly: GCF_059412425.1. NCBI lineage: Bacteria > Pseudomonadati > Pseudomonadota > Gammaproteobacteria > Enterobacterales > Erwiniaceae > Pantoea > Pantoea sp. CFCC18177. The sequence continues at coordinate 29,375 of NZ_JBNBPL010000028.1, read as the reverse complement.
TTGTACTTCTCGCCATCAGGTAAAATCACCTGATCCACCTTTACTCCCGCCTGGCTAAGCAGTGACGAGAGCTTATCAAGGTAGATCGGGGCCAGCGTCTCATTGGTCACCAGCATGGCGTTATCGCCTGCCTTTAGGGGCCAAAAAGAAGCCGGATCGTTAAACAGTCCGGCAGCGATGGTGATGGGGTAACTGCGATCCCCGAGTGAGACAGTGATCTTCTCCATGATGACCGATACCTATTTGCTGAGCCCTCAGGGCGCTGGATTAATTTTTTTCCAGCATGTTGATGATCTGATTGGCGACAACTTTTGCACTTTGATCATCAGTGCGAATGGTGACGTCAGCGATCTCTTCATAAAGCGGATTACGTTCGCCAGCTAGCGCTTCCAGTACTTCACGCGGTGGCTCATCAACCTGCAACAGCGGACGTTTTTTATCACGCTGAGTACGAGCAAGTTGCTTCTCGATAGTGGTTTCGAGATACACGACCACGCCGCGGGCGGAGAGACGATTGCGGGTTTCACGGGATTTGACAGAACCACCACCGGTTGCCAAGACAATGCCTTGCTTCTCGGTCAGTTCGTTGATGATCTTCTCTTCGCGATCGCGGAAGCCAGCTTCGCCTTCCACATCAAATACCCAGCCTACATCCGCTCCGGTACGTCGCTCAATTTCCTGATCGGAATCGAAAAATTCCATATTGAGTTGCTGAGCTAACTGACGACCAATAGTGCTTTTGCCGGCACCCATCGGCCCAACCAGAAAGATATTGCGTTTCTCTGCCATTTTATCGGTATTACTAAGAATTCGTTGATGATACCCCGCGTTCAGCGTTGCTGGCGGGACAGGAACTGAGACCTCATGAGCATTAACAAGAGTCAGACGGAAAATTATCTCAACACTCATGGCCGTTTGGCAACCGAATAAATTGCCCCCGGCGACCTACGAACAGGACCGGTCTGTGGTTCGCGAGACGGTAACGCCCCTCCTTTTTTCCCTCACACTTCAAGCTACAAGCGTGTTGGCCGCATGTGAGCATTCCAATAACTGATGCTTATCAGTGCTGGAATTCACGTTTTTGCCATCGAACTTTAACTCGATTTTTTTAGGGAAAATCTATTCTGACGCCAGTATCGCTTGTGACTGACGCCCATCGGAAGGTTATCCTGCCGCGTTCCGTTACACCGTTTTAAAAATCGCTAAACCTTGTAAGCTAATTCCTGCCCTGCGTCAACGCAGTTGGTCATTCAGAGTGAATTTTCCGCTTTATCCTGCAGTAAGCGCTGCTTCCCTGACCAGTCGAGGGGTAATGAAGATCACCAGTTCTTTCTTTTTATGCTCTTCCGTTTGCTGACGGAACAACCCTCCTACAAGGGGGATGTCGCCTAAGCCTGGCACACGCTTTTCACCCTGCGAACGCTGTTGCTGGAAAATACCGCCCAGCGCCAGGGTTTCACCATCGCGCAGCGTCACCTGGGTTTCAATTTCCTGCTTATCAATGCTCAACACGTTGTTTTCCCCCACGTTCAGACTGCGTCCCGGCATATTTTGGCTTAATCGCAGTTTTAACTGGATACGCCCATTGCCCAACACCACTGGCGTCACTTCCATGCCCAATACCGCTTCTTTAAATTCAATCGCCGTCGCGCCGCTATTACCGGACTTCACCTGATAAGGAATCTCAGTCCCCTGTTTGATAGAAGCGGTCTGCTGGTTAGAGGTAAACAGGCGCGGGCTAGCGATGATTTCGATGTGGTTTTCCTGCTCCAGCGCGCTGAGCTCAAGGTTAAGTAACTCACCGCTGACCTGGCCAAGCGTCACGCCTGCGCGCAAAGCGGGATTATCCAACGCTAGGGGAATGGCTAACTGAGGTTGGCGCAACGCCGCTGTCACACTCTGAGCCGGAGATGTGTTCCAGCTCACACCTAACTCACGCAGGTGTTCTTCATTAATGGTAATGATGTGAGCCGCTAACTCGATTTGTTCCAGTGGCCTATCCAAAGCCTTCAACCAGCGCGTGGTGTCTTGCAGTGCTTTAGCGGTGTCTCGCAGCAGCAAGCTGTTGGTACGGCTATCCACCGTCACGCTACCGCGAGGCGTCAGTAGTGAGCGCTCTGCGAGTAAACTGCGATAAATATCGTTGGCACTCGCGTAATGCAACATGATGGTCTGCTGCTCAAGGGGTAACTGCTGCTGTCGCTCATCCTGCTCCGCTTTAGCCTGCTGCGTCTGCATTTGCTGCCAGCTCTCCGGATACACCAATAGCACGCCCTCTTCCTGTACCACGGTCAATTTTGCCAATTGCGTCACCAACGCCAACGCGCGGTCCCAGCCGATATCCTCAAGACGCAGTGATAGTCGCCCTTCAACGCCCGGTGCAATCAACAGGTTGGTTTGCTGGTAATCGGCCAGCGCCTGCAAAATGCGTTCAACCGGCGCATCATCAAACACCAGGCTTAACCGATCCTCACGGGCCAGCAGTGGCGCGCTCAGGATCAGCCATAATGTCAGGGCCATCCATTTCATAAAATCCTCCTTTTATTACCCAAGTGATTTGCTGTGGCGGGCAACGCTGTGCTGCACGCAATGTGAGGCTACGCGAGGTGAGTTCCGTAACCTGCCACGCGGTGTGTGGTAATGTGGCCTGCGTCGTGAGGCGATGACTTTTGCCCTGTGGTGAAACCAGCCAGGCGACATAACGCTGCGACGTCCCGACAATGCCCTGCAAACGCCAGCCATCGGGTTCTGCCGCCTGCGGCAGACAGAGCCTTTCTGTCAACGGCTGAAAAGGATTGCGAGCCAGCGCCAGGCTGCTGCACAGCAGCAACAGCCCGACACTAATCCGCATTTTCATCCTCCAGCCACATCTGCGTTATCAGCGTCCCCTTCTCTGTGCGCAGCTCAAAGCGCTGCGGAACAGAAACGTGCGCTTGTGCCAGCTCATCGAAGAGAGGTAGAAATTGCGGCCAGTCAAGCCGCAGATGCAGCTGCTGAGGTTGGCTCGTGGGCTGCCAGCTCTCCAGCTGTGTTCCACGTGCCGCCACCAGATTTTCGAGGGTTTGCCGCGCGACGTTTTCCCTCGCAGGCTGCAATAACAGCGCGATCTCACTTTCTAACGTATTGATGGGTGGGCGCGCGGCGAGTTGCTGCTGACCCAGGTGAACCTGCTGTGTCATGTCATCCTGCTGTCGCACCAGCACATCATGCCGCTGCTGTAGTGGCCGCAACAGAACCCACCACGCCAGCGCCAGCAGCAGCGCTGACATCATGACCAGGCACGCCATGCGTATGGCCAGAGAGAGTGCCAACCAACGAAGCAGCGCTTCATTCATTCGCTATCTCCTGTACACGTGCTTGTAATGTGAAGCGATAATCACCGCCAGACAGACGCTGCACGTGGCCCGGCCTGACTTTGGCCAACAGCGGTTGCGTCATCAGTTGCTGGCGGAAATCTCTTACTGACAACATGCTCTGTGCCTGCCCTTCCAGCACCAGCACGCCTTGCCGCCGCTCCACTCGATTCAACCACAGCGTGTCTGGCATCAACGCGGGCAACTGTTGCCAGAATAGCTGCCAACGCTGATGTTCTGCCTGCTGTTGTTGCCAGACAAAGCGCGTACGCAGGAGTGCGTCACGCTGCTGAAGCAGTGAATACTGTAGCGTGAGCTGTTGTTGTAGACCGTCTCGAAGATGGCTGACTTCGTTTAACCTCGCCTGTTGCTGGTACAAGGCCTCGCTGCTGCGCCACCACCCTGCCAGTAAAGCAATCCCCGTTATTGTCAGGCTACATCCCAACAGCACAACGCTCTGCCGACGGCGACGCTGCCACTGCTGTCTGCGCCAGGGAAGCAGATTGACGGCCAGCATCATGCATCCTCTGGACGCAGCGCTAAACCAAGCGCAATTGAAAAGTCACCTTCGTGAGCAGGCAACGGCGGCTGTCGATATTGCAGTAATGAGAGGGGTTTACAGCAGGTCACGCCGGGTTCAGACAGTATGTGCGAAGAGGTACAGAATACTGCAGCGGCCTGCGGGAAAGTGTCGCGTAATTGCGCCAGTGTCAAAGGTTCAGACCCGGCACCTGATGTGGTCTGTTCGCCCGCTAGCGTCCACAGCCAGTGGTCGTGCAGAGGATGGATCAACAGCTGGTCACGCTGCAGTGGCATGCGCATGGCAATCTGGGTTAGCGCCAGGCTACTGAGTTCAAACACATCAGGCCGTAAGCCGGATTGCCTCAACGGTGAGAGCCACTGTGCAATCACCTCGCGCCGCGCGGCGGTGATGCATATCTGCGAAGCTTTCCCTGCGGCTCGGTAGTCAATTGACAGCGAAGCGGGCTCGACAGGAAATAAACGTTGCGCCGAAGAGGCAACATAGCGGCTCATGGCCGGCTCACTCAGAGAAGTCTCCGGCAACGGCAACGTGCGTTGCAGCACCAACTGTGGAGGCAGCCCAACGCGGAGAGAATAACGCTTAGGCAGATGACGCTGCCAGCGCGTTAACATCTCCTGTAACAACGGGGTCGTTTGCAACACGCCGTTGCGTAACGTATCGTGCGGCACCGGTTGCTGCCACCAGTGTCGCAGTTGCCAACCATGACGTCGGCGTTCAATGCCCAAGGCGCAGAGTTGTCCATTTTGGATGTCCAGTCCGATTTGCCAGCGCTGAAAAGCCATGTGCGCGATCTCCTTATCTTTAAAGGTAAAAAAAGGTCTACCCTGGCGCACCTACCCCTTGAAGTATGACGGGTATATCAAAGCGTCAGGCTTGCCTTTATACTACCGCGCGATTGTTTATAAACTGCCCAAACGACAACAGATGGGAATTCTCAGGTGAAGTTCGTAAAGTATTTATTGATTCTTGCAGTGTGTTGCATCTTGCTGGGAGCCGGCACGGTCTATGGCTTGTACAAGTACATTGAGCCACAGCTGCCAGACGTGAACACATTGAAAGACGTGCGTCTGCAAACCCCCATGCAGGTTTACAGCGCTGACGGCGAGTTGATCGCCCAGTATGGTGAGAAGCGCCGCGTGCCGCTCACCCTGCAACAGATGCCGCCTGAGCTGATTAAAGCGTTCATTGCGACCGAAGACAGCCGTTTCTACGAGCACCATGGTGTCGATCCGGTGGGGATTTTCCGTGCCGCCAGCATTGCGCTGGTATCCGGACACGCCTCACAGGGTGCGAGTACCATTACGCAACAGCTGGCGCGTAACTTCTTCCTTAGTCCTGAACGCACGCTGATGCGTAAGATCAAAGAGGCCTTCCTCGCGATTCGCATTGAGCAGCTGCTGAGTAAAGATGAAATCCTCGAGCTGTATCTCAACAAAATCTATCTCGGCTATCGCGCCTATGGCGTAGGGGCGGCGGCACAGGTCTATTTTGGTAAACCCGTTGATCAGCTGTCGTTAAGCGAAATGGCGATGATCGCTGGTTTGCCGAAAGCACCTTCAACGTTCAACCCGCTTTACTCACATGCCCGCGCGCTGTCGCGTCGTAATGTGGTGCTGGCGCGTATGCTCGACCAGAATTACATCACCCAGCAGCAGTATGATGAGGCGCGCAATACGCCACTGGTCGCGGTCTACCACGGCCCCGAAATTGCGTTCTCTGCCCCTTATTTGAGCGAAATGGTGCGCCAGGAGATGGTGAAGCGTTACGGTGATAGCGCCTACGAAGATGGCTACAAGGTGTATACCACTGTCACTCGTCATCTACAGGAAGCCGCGCAGCAAGCCGTGCGTAATAACGTGATGGCTTACGACATGCGTCATGGTTACCGCGGCCCCACCAACGTGCTATGGAAAGTGGGTGAAGCCAGCTGGGATAAGAGCCGTATTCAAAACGCCCTGAAAGACTTGCCGACTTACGGCCCATTGAATGCCGCCGTGGTCACCAGCGCCAGCGCTGATGAAGCGACTGCAATGATGAAAGATGGCAGCAGCGTATCGCTGAGTCTGGCAGGCGTCCGCTGGGCGCGTCCGTACAAATCTGACACGTTGCAGGGTCCAACGCCGCGCAGCGTGACGCAGGTGCTGCAAACCGGCCAGCAGATTTGGGTGCGCAAAGTGAATAATGACTGGTGGTTAGGTCAGGTGCCGCTGGTGAACTCAGCACTGGTGTCGCTCAATCCGGAAGACGGTGCGGTACGCGCGCTGGTGGGTGGTTTTGACTTCAACCAGAGTATGTTTAACCGCGCAACGCAGGCGCTGCGTCAGGTGGGTTCAAACATCAAACCGTTCCTGTATACCGCTGCCATGGATCGTGGTTTGACGCTGGCTTCTATCCTCAACGACGTACCGATTTCGCGTTGGGATGCCGGTGCCGGTGCCGACTGGCGTCCGAAAAACTCACCACCGACTTACGCGGGTCCCATTCGCTTACGTCAGGGCCTGGGCGAGTCTAAAAACGTGGTGATGGTCCGTGCGATGCGTGCAATGGGCGTGGATTATGCCGCTGAATATTTGCAGCGCTTCGGCTTCCCGGCGCAAAACATTATCCATACCGAGTCACTGGCTTTAGGTGCGGCTTCATTTACGCCGATGCAAATGGCGCGCGGTTATTCGGTGATGGCGAACGGTGGCTTCCTGGTCGACCCTTACTTCATTACCAAAATTGAAAATGAACAGGGTGGCGTGATATTCGAAGAGAAGCCGAAAATTGCCTGTCCGCAGTGCAACCTGCCGGTGATTTACGGTGAAACTAAGAAGTCCGTGGCGTTGAACGAAGAGAGTGTGGAAAACATTTCGACTTCCGATCAATCGCAAAATCAGACCGTGCCACAACCGGAGTTGGAGCAAGTGCCTGCTCAGCCACAACCGGCTGGCGATCAGCAATATGCGCCGCACGTGATTAACACGCCGCTGTCATTCCTGATCAAAAGCGCGCTGAACTCCAATATCTTTGGCGAACCGGGCTGGATGGGAACGGGCTGGCGTGCAGGCCGCGATCTGAAGCGTAATGATATCGGCGGAAAAACCGGTACCACCAACAGCTCGAAAGATGCCTGGTTCTCTGGATATGGTCCGGGCGTGGTGACCTCGGTGTGGATCGGTTTCGATGATTCGCGTGCGCTGGGCCGCTCGACCATGTCAGGTGCCATTCCAGATCAGATCTCTGGCTATGAAGGTGGCGCGAAGAGTGCGCAGCCAGCGTGGGATGAGTACATGAAATCCGCTCTGGATGGTGTGCCTGTACAGCCTCTGACACCGCCGGATGGCGTGGTCACCGTGACCATCGATCGTGGTACCGGCAAGTTGGCTAACGGCGGAGGCAATACCCGTCAGGAGTACTTTATCAACGGTACTCAGCCCACCGAGTACTCGTCCCATGATGTCGGCACCACTATCATGGACAACGGCGAAAGCCACGAACTGTTCTAATGAAAAAAGCCGGCACTGTTTGCCGGCTTTTTTATCTGTGCTGGGCGTAAATCAGTAGGTTAAACGCCCCTGTTTCACCAGCCATTCACGTACCAAAAACAGCGCACTGACGTTACGCGCTTCACGGAAATCCGGTTCGTCCAGCAGTGCCAGCAGGTTGTTAAGCGGCCAACGCCGTACAATTAGCGGTTCTGGCTCATCCCCTTCCAGCTTCTCTTCATACAACTCTTCCGCCACCACAATGTTCATCTTGCTGGAGAAATAGGAGGGTGCCATGGTGAGTTTGCCCAGCGTTTCCAGCTTTCTGGCACCAAAACCCGCTTCCTCTTTAAGTTCACGGTCGGCCGCTTCAAAGGCGCTTTCGCCAGGATCAATCAACCCTTTTGGGAAGCCCAACTCGTAGCTTTCCAACCCGACGGCATATTCCTGAATCAGGATGACATCCTCACCGATAATCGGCACGATCATCACCGCTTCACGATCGGAAGGTTTCATACGTTCATAGACGCGGCGTGCACCATTACTGAAAGCGAGATCAACCGCTTCGATGGTGAATAAGCGGGAGCGAGCGACAGCTTCCACGTTGAGGATGTCAGGTTTTTTCAATGTCATTTTCATATCAGCCTCAAACTTTGCACAACCTTGTGAAACGCGATAATGCCAGCATACCGAAGCCCGAAGCATTGTGCGACACGCAACGAATGGAAAGCATGGTGACACATATCCACTTACAGCTGCCAACAACTTCTTGTTATCGCTAAACTTAAATTTTCACAATAAGTCAACCGGGTTTGACTAAATTCAGAAAATACCGATATTTAATTGAGTGCCGCCTGGTTAACATCCTACTAAGGAATAATCTAATAATTTATAATTCAATGATTTTGTGCGTTATTTTATCTGAGTTTTTTCTTGTCAGAATGACTTCTGCTCGCCAAAATTGACTTGTATTGATGGTTCCACCGGGAGTACATCTTAAACGTGAAGGCAGTTTTTTGGCTAGATTGAGCAAAGCATGAGCACTTTTATCATCATTCTGGCTGTCATGCTGGTCTGCTCATTAGTAGCAGGCATTGGCTACTGGTACGCTATGCGGCATCGTCCGCCGTTGGCGAAACCACTGCCGTTTATTAGTCCGCCCTGCCGTAAACTCACCGATGAAGAACGCAGTGCAGTGGAAACCTACATTGCGTCACTGGCGAAACAGCGACAACGCAGCGATGCCCGCTCCTCTAAGAAGTCCCGAGAGCCAGAAGCCCTGACGCTTACCGCGCAAAGCAACAATGTCTATCCCGTCACGCGTTCTATTACCCGCTACGGCCTTTCTACCGATGACGCCCATCAATGGCGCTATTACCTGGATGAAGTGGAAGTCCATCTTCCTCCGTTGTGGGAACAGTACATCGCTGAAGAGAACTATGTAGAACTGATTCGCACGCAGACAATGCCGCTGGTGATCTCTCTCAACGGTCACTCACTGGTGAACTATGCCATCGAGCAGCCTGCGCTGCCGCCATTGGTGCGGTCAATGTCGACGAACGCCTCCATCCGCAAGGAAGAGAGTGAAAATGTCGAATTGCTGCAGGTGCGTAAAGAAACGCCCGAAGAGTATCGTTTGTCACGTCCGGACGGCACACGCGAAGCCGTCGCGATCTGTTTCGCTTTCTTGCTGTTGTTCCTCAGTCTGGTGCTGCCAGGTAGCCTGATGGTGTGGATTGCCCTGCCCGCCGGCTTGATCATCGCCACCAGTTTATGGTTCCTCTACCGTTTCCCTGGCGAGAAAGGATTGCGAGAAGTGCACTGCCTGCGCGGCGCGCCAAAACGCTGGGGCCTGTTTGGTGAATCCAATCAGGAGCAGAGCAACATCTCACTCGGTATTATCGATTTAGTTTACCCGACCCACTGGCAGCCCTACGTTGCACATGACTTGGGTCAGATGACGGATGTCGATATTTACCTTAACCGCCAGGTCGTGCGCCAGGGCCGCTTCCTCTCACTCCATGATGAAGTGCGCAACTTCCCCGTGCAGCGCTGGCGCCGAAATCTGGTGCTGGCCTGTGGTTCACTGCTGGTACTGGTGATGCTGTTTACCTGGATTCCACTGAGCATGCCGATCAAGCTCAGTCTCGCGTGGGTAAAAGGCACAGAAAGCATTGAGGTCAATAGCGTCGATAAGCTAAGTGCACTGCCGCTGCACATTGGCGACAGCCTGAAAGTGAGTGGTACCGGCATGTGTTCAGTGCCAGGAAATTACCAGAGCAATCGTAGCTATGCTTATATGCCGTTCGACTGCTCAGCGATTTACTGGAACAATGCAGCACCTTTGCCGCAACCTCAGTCTGACATCATTGATAAGGCTGCCGCGCTGCTGGATACCACCACGCGCCAGCTGCATCCGGAAACCAATACCGATCCTAAACTCAACCCGCAGCTCGCCTCTGCCATTCAAAAGTCAGGCATGATTCTGCTGGATGACTTCTCCGATCTGGTGCTGAAAACGCAGGATCTGTGCAGCCAGCAGCAAGACTGTGTGCGGTTGAAGAACGCGCTGGTGAATTTGGGTAATGCGAAAGACTGGGATTCACTCATCCATCGCGCAGATACGGGCAAGCTCAACGGTATGAACGTTCTGCTGCGTCCGGTGAGCGCCGAAGCACTGGAGAATCTGGTCAATACCGCCACCTCCACTTTCTTCTCACGTGAAACCCGTCGCGCAGCGGAAACGCTGAATAGTCCACCACCCGGTGGTTTCCTGATTATCAGCGATGAGGGCCGTCAGATGGTGACACAGCCGCAGCCGTCAGTTTCGCTGTTTGACCTTGATGCGCCGTCTCAGTGGCGTGAATTGCAACGCATGTCCGGCATGCTGTTACATACGCCGTTCGCCGCCAATGGCATCATTACCAGCATTACCACTGACGCCAACGGCACGCGTCACATTGCGCTGCATAATGAACCCGATACCATGGCGCAGTGGCGCTATCTGGGTACCGCCTTGTTGATGCTGGTGCTGATTCTCTGTGGGGTCACCAACGGCTTGCTGGCTCTGCGCCGCATTCACCGAAATCGCCTACGGATGGTGGAAATCCAGCAATATTACGACAAGTGCTTCAACCACAATCTCAGCACTATGCAGAGCGTGCGCTCCCTGTTCTGAGCCCTTTCCTTCTGTGCTACCCTGTCGCCCTGTTTTTAGGGGGTGAAGATGCCAATGCTTAACTGGTCTGAGATCGATACCGTGCTGCTGGATATGGATGGCACGTTGCTTGATCTCGCCTTTGATCGCCATTTCTGGCTGGAACATGTTCCGGAAACCCTGAGCCGCGAACGTGACATCACGCTGGCGGAAGCGCATCTGCTGATTCAGCAAAAGTATCAAGCCGTGGCGCATACGCTAAACTGGTATTGTCTTGATTACTGGTCACAGGAGTTGGCGCTGGATATCCGCGCCATGACGTGGGAAAAACGCCACCGCGCGGCGATGCGTGATGACACAGTGCCTTTTTTGCAGGCGCTGCGTGCTGCGGGCAAGCGCACCATTTTGCTGACCAATGCACACCCGTACAATCTTGATGTGAAGCTGGAACAGACCGGATTAGCTGCCCACCTTGATTTATTACTTTCCACCCATACCTTTGGGTATCCGAAAGAGGATCCACGTCTCTGGCAGGCCGTTCAGCAGCAAACTGCATTCGACAGTGCGCGCACGCTTTTCATTGATGACAGTGAGCCGATTCTGGATGCGGCTGCCCGTTGGGGGATTCGCTGGTGCTTAGGTGTCAGCAACCCGGATTCCGGTCGGCCCGATCAAACTTTCCAGCGTCATACGGCAGTGCGAGACTATCGCCAGTTGTGTGAAACGCTGCGCTAAAGCAGGAGCCGCAATGAAAGAGAAAACCAGCGAAGGCGTCCGCCTCGACAAATGGCTGTGGGCTGCGCGCTTTTATAAAACCCGCGCCATCGCCCGCGAAATGATCGAAGGCGGCAAAGTGCATTACAACGGTCAACGCAGCAAACCGAGCAAAATCGTTGAATTGCAGGCCGAGCTAACGCTGCGTCAGGGCAACGATGAGCGCACGGTCATCATCACAGCGATTGGTGAGCAACGCCGCCCCGCCAGCGAAGCGCAAGAGATGTACGCGGAAACTGCCGCCAGTATTGATAAGCGTGAGAAAACCGCGCTGGCACGCAAGATGAACGCCCTTACGATGCCGCATCCCGATCGCCGCCCGGATAAAAAAGAGCGTCGCGATCTGATGAAATTTAAATTGTCGGGCGATGAGTAATATCCGCCCCAACGAGAGAAACACTATGTCTGTTCAAGATCAACTGCACCGTTACCTGTTTGAAAACGTCGCCGTGCGCGGCGAGCTGGTCAACGTTTCTGAAACCTGGCGCGAAATCGTCAAGGACCACAACTATGCTGAGCCGGTAAAAATCCTGCTGGGTGAACTGCTGGTTGCGACCAGCCTGTTGACCGCTACGCTGAAATTTGACGGCGACATCACTGTGCAGTTACAGGGCGATGGCCCGCTGACGCTGGCAGTGATTAATGGCAATAATAATCAGGAACTGCGCGGTGTGGCGCGCGTAAAAGAAGACGCGGAGATTGCCCCAGGCAGCAGCCTGAAAGAGATGGTCGGCAACGGCTATCTGGTGATCACCATTTCACCTGAAAAAGGCGAGCGTTATCAGGGCGTGGTCGGTCTGGAAGCGGATACGCTGGCAGGCTGCCTCGAAGATTACTTCATGCGCTCTGAGCAGTTGCCAACACGTCTGTTTATTCGCACCAGCGAGAAAGGCGCAGCCGGTATTCTGCTGCAGGTGTTGCCTGCGCAGGAATCAAGCCAGGATGACTTCAACCATCTCGCCACGCTGACCGAAACCGTGAAGAGCGAAGAGCTGATCGAACTGCCTGCGACCGATGTACTGTGGCGCCTCTACCATCAGGAAGAAGCGACGGTATTTGACCCTACACCAGTCAGCTTCAAATGCACCTGCTCACGCGAACGCTGCGGCGAAGTGCTGAATACGTTACCTGTTGAGGAAGTGGACGAGATCCTTGAGGAAGACGGTAAAATCGATATGCATTGCGACTATTGCGGTTCGCACTATGTGTACGATGCGGTAGACATTGCAGCTATTCGCAATGCACCAACCAACAACAGCGATCAAGTGCATTAATTCTCTGTCGGGCGGTGATGCCGCCCGCATTTCTTCAGACATTCCCCCATCACTCCCGGCGAAAATTAACTAATTTACGCTGACTTTAATTTCTTAAGTGGCAGATTTCGCTGCTTGTCACGTTCCAGCTCGCATTTTTAACTATCCTCACTTTTACAGCCCGCCGAGACGTGTAGACTGCGCGCGATCTGCCCTGCCCGGCTATGCGAGGCAGGACGCAGAATCCCCCACATAAAATGCTATGAAGTACGATTTAAGGAGCAGCCACATGCGCGCTAACGGCCTGACATCGCAAGACCTCGCCACTTTGGGCATCAGCGGCACCACGGAAGTGGTGTACAACCCTGACTTTGATACGCTGTTTCAGGAAGAAACCCGCCCGGAACTGGAAGGTTATGCGCGAGGCATCCTGACGCAGAGCGGCGCTGTTGCCGTGGATACCGGCATCTTCACTGGGCGCTCGCCAAAAGATAAGTACATTGTGCGGGATGACACCACGCGTGACACCCTGTGGTGGAACGACGTCGGCAACGGCAAGAACGACAACCAGCCGCTGTCACAGGAAACCTGGCAGGCACTGAAAGACCGCTGCACCGCACAGCTCTCAGGCAAGCGTTTGTTTGTTGTGGACGCTTACTGCGGCGCAAATCCAGACACCCGCCTCAGCGTGCGCTTTGTGATGGAAGTGGCATGGCAGGCGCACTTCGTCAAAAACATGTTTATTCGCCCAAGTGAAGCGGAACTGGCGGCATTCAAGCCCGATTTCGTGGTGATGAACGCGGCACAGTGCACGAATCCAGACTGGCAGGCGCAGGGTTTGCACTCTGAGAACTTTGTCGCCTTCAATCTCACCGAACGCATGCAGCTGATTGGCGGCACCTGGTACGGTGGTGAGATGAAGAAAGGCCTGTTCGCCATCATGAACTACCTGCTGCCGTTAAAAGGCATCGCTGCCATGCACTGTTCCGCAAACGTCGGTAAAACTGGCGATGTCGCGGTGTTTTTCGGCCTGTCTGGTACCGGCAAGACCACCCTCTCCACCGATCCCGATCGCCAGTTAATTGGCGACGACGAACACGGTTGGGATGACGATGGCGTGTTTAACTTTGAAGGTGGCTGCTACGCCAAAACCATCAATCTGTCTGAGCAAGCCGAACCGGAAATCTATCGCGCCATCCGCCGTGATGCTCTGCTGGAGAATGTAGTGGTCCGCGCCGACGGCAGTGTGGATTACGCAGATGCCAGCAAAACCGAAAATACCCGAGTCTCCTATCCGATTGAGCACATCGACAACATCGTGCAGCCGGTTTCTAAAGCAGGACATGCCAGGCGTGTAATCTTCCTGACGGCAGATGCCTTTGGTGTGCTGCCGCCGGTTTCACGCTTAACGCCGGAACAGACGCAGTATCACTTCCTGTCAGGTTTTACGGCCAAGCTGGCGGGTACCGAGCGCGGTGTCACGCAGCCCACTCCAACGTTCTCTGCCTGCTTTGGTGCCGCTTTCCTGACGCTGCACCCAACGCAGTACTCTGATGTGCTGGTGAAGCGTATGGAAGCGGCTGGGGCACAAGCATATCTGGTGAACACCGGTTGGAACGGGAGTGGCCAACGTATTTCCCTGAAAGAGACGCGTGCCATTATCAACGCGATTCTGGCGGGTGAACTGGATGACGTCGAGACGGAGACACTGCCGGTATTTAACCTGCAGATGCCCACTTCGCTGGCGCAGGTGGACGATGCGATTCTGGATCCACGTCGCAGCTGGCAGGACGAAGTCGCATGGCAGCAAGCCGCGCAAGATCTGGCGCAGCGTTTTATCACTAACTTCGAGAAGTACACCGATAACGATGCAGGTAAGGCGCTGGTGCAGGCTGGCCCGCAGTTGTGATATGAACGAGCCGCCAGAAGGCGGCTCGTTGGGCGCAAATTCGGTAGCGGCGCGATTTATCGCGCATACCTGAAGCGGTAATATCGCTGAATGATGCGCAATAAATTGCGCCGCTACTTTTTAACTTTGATGATTGCTGATTAACGCCGGTGCACTATGCTCGGGAATCGGTAGCCACGCGCGGATACGCAATCCGCCATGTTCGCTGTCACCAATCTCCAGCGACCCATCGTGCGCATCAATAATACGCTGCACAATCGCCAGGCCTAAGCCGGTGCCACTGGTACTGCGCGCGCTATCACCGCGAACAAACGGCTGGAACAGATGTTGAAGCTGATCCGGCTTAATGCCCGGGCCATCATCTTCCACCTGGAACCAGGCGCGATTCAGCTCCTGACCGCTACTGACTTTAATCCAGCCATTGCCATAACGTGCCGCATTGACCACCAGATTCGCTACCGCGCGTTTGATCGATAGCGGGTTGATATCCAGCATTAACTCTTCTGGCATCACCGCGTTCTCAATCTCACGCTCGTAGCCACTCTCTGCAGCCACCACTTCACCCAACACGCTGTTCAGATCGGCACGTTCGGTCTGCATCTCCTGACCGGTACGCAGATAATCGATGAACTGCTCAATGATGGCATTGCACTCTTCGATATCCTTGTTAATCGACTCTGCCAAATAACCATCCTGCTCACCCATCATCTCAGTCGCGAGACGAATACGCGTCAATGGGGTACGCAAATCGTGGCTGACACCAGCCATCAATAGTGTGCGGTCATCGGCTAACTGCTTGACCCCCGCAGCCATCTGATTGAATGCCCGCGTCACTGAACGTACTTCAGAGGCGCCGTACTCACGTAACGGTGGAGGAATAATGCCTTTACCGACCTGTAGCGCTGCGTGCTCCAGGTCGACCAGGGGTCGGTTTTGAATACGAATAAACAGCCAGGCACCGCCAATCGCCAGCAACATAATCGCCAGGGTGTAGCGGAACAGCGGCGAGAAGTCGCCCTGATGGATTTCCGTCAGTGGAACGCGCACCCAGATGTCTGGCGACAACCAGGTTTTCAGCCAGACCACTGGGGAATTCTTATTCACCTCGACACGCACATCGGTCGGGCCACCAAGCTGTTGCGCCATCTGCTCGCTGAGGAATTCGTAATGCTGAGCCCAGCGCAAGCCGCTCTCTTCCGCCGCCGCGTTGGTATACAACGAAATACCCAGTTCACGATAAATCTCGCGGCGAAATGCCGGAGGCACTTCCAACTGCGTACCATCTTCCAGCTGCAACCGGTCAGTCATCAACATACGGACTTCGTATGCGAGAACTTTATTGAACTGCTGCAGACTGGGAAGAATGGCGAAATTCAGCACCACCAGGTAGGTCGTTACCAGGCTGACGAACAGCAAGGTAACGATCAATAGCAAAGTGCGGGCAAACGAACTGCGAGGAGAGAAGCGCAATCGCCTCATGCTTTGCTGCCGTCCGGAACAAAGACGTAGCCAAGACCCCATACGGTCTGAATGTAGCGTGGATGCGCCGGATCTTCTTCTACCATGCGACGCAGACGCGAGATCTGCACGTCGATAGAACGCTCCATCGCACTGTACTCACGACCACGCGCCAGGTTCATCAGCTTGTCACGTGACAACGGCTCACGCGGATGGCTCACCAAGGCTTTCAGCACGGCAAACTCACCGCTGGTTAACGGCATAGGCTCATCTTCACGGAACATTTCACGTGTACCGAGGTTCAGCTTGAACTTACCAAAGGCGATAACCGCTTCTTCTTGTGAAGGGGCACCCGGCAGCTCATTCGCCTGGCGACGCAACACCGCACGAATACGTGCCAGCAGCTCACGTGGGTTAAACGGCTTAGGAATGTAGTCATCGGCACCGATTTCCAGCCCAACGATACGATCGACCTCTTCACCCTTGGCGGTGACCATGATGATCGGCATCGGGTTGCTCTGGCTACGTAAGCGACGGCAGATGGATAAGCCATCTTCGCCTGGCAGCATTAAATCAAGCACCATTAAATGGAATGATTCACGAGTCAGCAGACGATCCATCTGCTCGGCGTTGGCGACACTGCGCACCTGAAAGCCCTGTTCGGTGAGATAACGTTCGAGCAGTGCGCGCAAACGCATATCATCATCGACGACCAGAATTTTGTAGTTCTCTTGCATGTTCAACTCCCAAAGGCGCCATTGCCTGAGCCAATATTGTGTAAAAAAGATGCCTACATGTGACAGTCATTAATGGTTTATATTCTAGCCGAAATTGTTACAAAGCATATTAAACAGCAGCTTATATTTAATTTTAGCCCTGAAATGCGCATTGTCTCGCGCTTTTTGTCTGTACTTTCAACCCGCTTAGCCCTTATCTGAAAATTCACGCGGTTTTCTGTTCGCGTCTGGATCATTTTGCCTTTAGCCGCAACGCACGTGGCTATGCCGCGCCATTTGGCTTAAGTCACCAGGGAAGTATCTTTCGATATAGGGATAATCACAGCAGATTATCTGGCACTTTCTGTTTTAGGTACTTGACTGCTCTCGGAACATTGCCAAACCCGCCCCAATCAAGTCCAGTATTAAATAAAGACAGATTAATCAGTGAGTAAACATCACTTTCCTCTCAGACATGGATCTCAGAAACTGCACGAGTTCCTGCAGATATTGCGTCTATTTGGAGAAAGAAAAATGAAAAAAACGATGGTCTTGCTGAGTGCACTGGTTCTGACCAGCCTTTCTCAGGCGCAGGCTGCCACCAGCGCGGGCGAAGCGGCAGGGGCACAAGCCTCAACCACCGCTAAAGGTAACTCAGACGCCATTGGCGTCGGTGCCGTTGGTGCACTGCTTGGCGTGGCATTAGCCACCATGGGTGGGGGTGACAAAGGCTCAAGCAGCACGTCTACCACCACAGCCACCACGCCCGGCAAATAATTCGTATCTTCAGAGCGCGGCAAGGCTCCGGCGCTTTTCCCTTTTTACTGCCAGCCCATTTCGCCACCGGAGAATAAGTAGCGCCCAAGGCTTTTTTACCCAAGCCATTATTCTCCGCCTCTTTTTTATTCCGTATCCTTAACGTATTCAATGCTGTTCACAAACCAGATCTTTTGTCCTTCTGGCGTGTTCACCGTCACCTCGTCATCCACTTCTTTCTTGATCAACGCGCGCGCCATCGGCGAATCAATTGAGATGTAATCTTTTATCCCTTCACCATAAATTTCATCGGGCCCAACAATACGAAACCGCTTTGCCTCGCCCTGCTCATTCTCCACTACCACCCAGGCACCAAAGAACACTTTGCCCTCCTGCTGTGGGGCATAGTCAACAATTTTGAGATCGGCGAGGCACTTGCGCAGATAGCGCACACGGCGGTCAATCTGGCGCAACAGACGCTTGTTGTAGGTGTAATCGGCATTTTCTGAGCGATCGCCCAGGCTCGCAGCCCAGGAGACAATTTTGGTGATTTCCGGACGCTTTTCATTCCACAAATGGTCGTGCTCGGCACGTAATTTGTTGTAGCCTTCGCGGGTAATCAGTTGAGTTTTCATCACATCTACTCGTGGTAACAGCATTTCAGGTCGTCAGGAAGCCAACAATAAGCGACTGCTCAGCCTTCAGCAAGGCATGCCCAACAATGTGCGCGCTGCATTCAGAAAAAGACGGATTCACTTGCCCCCGGCTGGCAATTTGCAGTCTCAATCCGTATAACTGTCCCCTATTTCCAACCCTGTGTAAGCATTGTTAATGATGATGAAAGATTCACTGAGCCAGATTATCGCAAGTGAGCTGAAGGCGCGCGCCGACCAGGTTGACGCAGCCGTTCGCTTGCTGGATGAAGGGAACACCGTGCCGTTTATCGCACGTTATCGTAAGGAAGTGACCGGTGGGCTGGACGACACCCAGTTGCGTCAGCTTGAGAGCCGTCTTGGCTATCTGCGTGAGCTGGAAGATCGCCGTCAGTCTATTCTAAAATCCATCGACGAACAGGGCAAACTTACCCCAGAACTCGCCAGCGCGATCAATAACACACTGAACAAAACCGAGCTGGAAGACCTTTACCTGCCTTATAAGCAGAAACGTCGTACCCGTGGTCAAATTGCCATCGAGGCCGGGCTGGAACCGTTGGCCGAAACGCTGTGGCATGATCCCTCACAGGACCCAGAACAGCTGGCAGCGGGTTATGTCGATGCGGATAAAGGCGTTGCCGACGTGCGCGCGGCCTTGGATGGTGCACGCTACATCCTGATGGAACGCTTTGCTGAAGACGCTACGCTGCTGGCGAAAGTGCGTGATTACCTGTGGAAGAATGCACATGTCGTGTCCCGCGTGGTGGAAGGCAAAGAGGAGGAAGGCGCGAAATTCCGCGATTACTTCGATCATCATGAAGCCCTGAGTTCTGTGCCTTCGCACCGTGCATTAGCGATGTTCCGTGGTCGCAATGAAGGTGTGCTGCAACTGGCACTGAATGCCGATCCGCAATTTGACGAAGCACCCCGTGAAAGCCACGGTGAGACACTGATTACCGAGCACCTGCAACTGCGACTGAATAACGCTCCGGCGGATAGCTGGCGTAAAGCCGTGGTGAGCTGGACCTGGCGCATCAAGGTGTTGCTGCACCTCGAAACCGAGCTGATGGGCACCATCCGTGAACGCGCGGAAGATGAAGCAATTAATGTCTTCGCCCGCAACCTACACGATCTGCTGATGGCTGCTCCGGCTGGCATGCGCGCGACCATGGGCCTCGATCCAGGCCTGCGTACCGGCGTAAAAGTCGCCGTGGTGGATGCCACCGGCAAATTAGTCGCGACCGACACGATTTATCCGCACACCGGACAAGTCGCAAAAGCAGCGAACTCCGTCGCGGCGCTCTGTGCCAAACATCAGGTTGAACTGGTGGCCATCGGCAATGGTACCGCTTCACGCGAGACCGAGCGCTTCTTCCTCGACGTGCAGAAGCAGTTCCCGCAAATCCACGCGCAGAAAGTGATCGTCAGCGAAGCGGGCGCCTCCGTTTACTCGGCTTCTGAACTGGCCGCACTGGAGTTCCCAGATTTAGACGTTTCTTTGCGCGGAGCCGTTTCCATCGCACGCCGTCTGCAAGATCCACTGGCCGAACTGGTGAAAATCGATCCGAAATCTATCGGTGTGGGCCAGTATCAGCACGACGTCAGCCAAAGCCAGCTGGCGAAGAAACTGGACGCCGTGGTAGAGGACTGCGTGAACGCCGTAGGGGTTGACCTCAATACCGCCTCGGTGGCGCTGTTGACCCGTGTAGCAGGCTTGACGCGCATGATGGCGCAGAACATTGTCAGCTGGCGTGATGAGAATGGTCGCTTCCAGAACCGTCAGCAGCTGTTAAAAGTCAGCCGTCTTGGGCCAAAAGCGTTTGAGCAGTGTGCGGGCTTCCTGCGCATCAACCAGGGTGATAACCCGCTGGATGCCTCAACGGTGCACCCAGAAGCCTATCCGTTGGTTGAGCGTATTCTGGCGGCAACCGAGCAGGCATTGAACGAGTTGATGGGCAATCCTGGTGGTTTGCGTGACCTCAACGCGCGTGACTTTACCGATGAGCGTTTTGGTCTGCCGACTGTCACTGACATCATTAAAGAGCTGGAGAAACCGGGCCGCGATCCACGTCCTGAATTCAAAACCGCGCAGTTTGCTGAAGGTGTAGAAACGCTGAATGATTTGCTGCCAGGCATGATTCTGGAAGGCGCAGTCACCAACGTCACCAACTTCGGTGCCTTTGTCGATATCGGCGTACACCAGGATGGTCTGGTTCACATCTCATCTCTTTCCGACAAGTTCGTTGAAGATCCGCATCAAGTGGTGAAAGCCGGCGACATTGTCAAAGTGAAGGTGATGGAAGTGGATATGCAGCGCAAACGTATTGCCCTCACCATGCGTCTGGATGAGCAACCTGGCGAAAGCAATGCGCGCGGCGGTAATAACCGCAGCAGTGGCAAAGAGCAGAACCGCCCAACTGCTCACAACAAAGCTCGCGGCAAACCCGCCAGTGCGCCAGCAGGCAATAGCGCCATGGGCGATGCATTGGCCGCGGCTTTCGGTAAAAAGCGCTAAACTCATCATGTTTAGGGCGGCCTTCATGCCGCCCTAAAACGCGCCTCTGCATGACCCTCTCAAGTTGATAAATCCCCCCTACCGTCTACGCTGAAAAAATCCGTGTGAAAAAATGACCTTCCGCGTGGCCCAACGATCTGATGGACAAAATCAACGCATTACTTGATGAGATTTACGAAGGCCGCTTTCCCGTCGCCGCACGTGAGCGCCTGCTTTCGCACATTCGCGCTGCGCGTGATACCGCCAAACTGCCACGCAAAGCGCACTGGGATGAAAAAGATGTGGTGTTGATCAGCTATGCCGATCAGTTCCGCGAACCCGATCAGCCCACACTCGCCAGCTTCTCACGCTTTTATCAGCAACACTTACAATCGACGTTCAGCCTGGTGCACCTGCTGCCGTTTTTCCCTTATTCGTCTGATGACGGTTTCTCGGTGATTGATTATCACCAGGTCAATCCGATCTGCGGCAACTGGCAGCATCTTGCTGCCTTACACAGTGAAACCCGACTAATGTTCGATTTCGTCTGTAATCACATGTCCGCACACAGCCAGTGGTTTCAACATTTTCTGGCGCAGGACCCCGGCTGGGATGACTTTTTTATCAGCATGCCGCCCGCCACGGACCTCAGTGCGGTCACGCGGCCACGCACCTCACCGCTGCTCACCCCTTTTACCCTGGCTGACGGCGAAACACGCTTTATCTGGACCACTTTCAGTGCCGACCAAATTGACCTCAACTTCGCCAATCCGGAAGTATTGATTCGCATGGTGGACGTGCTACTGGATTACCTCAATAAAGGCGCCGACTATGTGCGGCTTGATGCCGTTGGCTATATGTGGAAAACGCCTGGAACCAACTGTATCCATCTGGCAAAAACGCACCAGTTAGTGAAGCTGTTTCGTGCCATTGCCAACGAGGTCGCGCCCGGTACGGTGATTGTCACCGAAACCAACGTGCCGCATAAAGACAACATCAGCTACTTTGGCAACGGTCATGACGAAGCGCAAATGGTGTATCAGTTCTCCCTGCCGCCGTTGGTGCTGCACGCCATTCACTCAGGTTCATCACGTGCGCTACGCCAGTGGGCCAGCACGCTGGACACAGGAAATGGCAGCACCACCTTCTTCAACTTCCTCGCTTCGCACGATGGCATAGGCCTAAACCCGGCTCGCGGGATTTTGTCGGAAATCGAAATTGTGGCGCTGGTGCGTGAGTTAGCGCTGGAGGGCGCTCTGGTCTCTTACAAGAACAATCCGGATGGCACCACCAGCCCTTATGAAATCAACGTGACCTACCTCGATGCACTCAACCATCAAACTGATGATGATGACACGCGTTTACGTCGATTCTTGCTCGCACACGCCATTTTGCTGGTATTCCCCGGCGTGCCCGCGATTTACATCCAGAGCATCCTCGGTTCGCGCAATGATAACGAAGGCGTGCATGCCGCCGGACATAACCGCGCGATCAATCGAGAAAAATACAGCCTGCATGACATGGAAGCATGGATCAGCGGTGGCAACACGCTGCGTCAGCAGGTGTATGAACGCCTGAGCGCCTTGATTCAGCTCCGCACGCGCCAGCCTGCCTTTCATCCCGACAACCCGATGACGTTATTAGAGAGTGAAAATGCACTGCTGATGCTACGTCGCCATCAAACAGGTAGCGACGAGGGGTTACTCTGCATTTTTAACCTCAGCAGCCGCGACATCACGACGCAGTTGCCGCAATCAAAACTTTATCAGGACGTGATCAGTGGGGAAAAAGTAGATGGCAGCGAGCCATTCACGCTCGCTGCCTGGCAGTTTATGTGGCTGCGAGGATAAACTGCTGCACCTGCTGGCAAAAGGCCTCAGGATGTGAAACGAACGGCGCATGCGCAGCTTTCTCCATCACCACCGAAGGTGAATCCGACCAGCGTGCATCCAGCATTTCAGCAACGCGGCGAGGGACTAAACCGTCGAGATAGCCGTAAATGCGCATAAACGGCAGCGATAGTGTGTCCAACTCGGCACGCAGATCCACCTCCTGTAAGATCTTCAGCCCGCCCTCAAGCACTTCAACTGAAGGCATCGGCTGCGACAGCACCACTTCCTTCAACTGACGAGCATCCTGGCGCGCATTCTCCGTGCCCATGGTTTGTAACGCCAGAAAGCGTTCCACCGTGCGCTGGAAGTCATTGCTTAGCTGCTGCTGGAAGCTTTCCAGCGTTTCCGGCTTGATGCCGGGCCACTCACCGCGCGCGGTAAAACAGGGCGAAGAGGCAACGCTAATCAATGCGCTAACGCGTTCCGGCTGCGTCAAGGCGATTTGGCTGGCAACCAATCCTCCCAACGACCAACCGAGTAGCACCGCACGCACGGGCAGTTGCGGTAGCAGCTGTTGCGCCATATCGGCTAAGGTCAGGGGCCCAAAGCCCTGGCTGCGGCCAAAGCCTGGCAGGTCCACCAAATGCAGGCGAAAATGCGGGCTGAGTCGAGGAACGATGTTTTGCCACACTTCCGCGTTTAGTCCCCAGCCGTGAAGCAGCACAAGATCGCGATCGCCCTCGCCTGTGGTGTGCCAGTAAAGCGAACTCATCGGTTACACTCCCGAAAAGTAAAAAGAGGCCGCTATGCTATCAATCCCCGCACTGTGTTGGCTATGCCGCTTACCGCTGCAGATCGCGGGACATGGCATATGCAGCCGCTGTATCAGACAGATTCCCCCCTTACCCGCACTCTGTCCTTGTTGTGGATTACCCGCCTGCGGTACCCAGCTCTGCGGCCGCTGCATCCGCCATCCGCTGCCATGGCAGAGCTTAACCTGCGTCAGTGATTACCAGCCACCGGTCAGCGATTGGGTATTGCAACTAAAATTTTCCCGAGCGACCGCACTTAGAGTGATGCTGGCGCGGCTACTTTTGTTAAAATTATTAACAAATCGGCGCAATAACCTTTTACCACGCATAGATTTAGTGTTGAGTGTACCGCTGCATCGCCGCCGAGCCTGGCGGCGTGGCTACAATCAGGTCGAGTTGGTGGCAAAACCGCTGGCGCACTGGTTAGGCTGTGAATATCGCGAAGGCGTTCGCCGTCGAAGGCAGGGTGCTTTACAACATGCGTTGCGTGCCACTGCCCGTAAAAAGAACCTGCGCGGCGCGTTTCGCCTTGAAATGTCGGTGCGCGGACGTCATATCTTACTCATCGATGATGTGGTGACCACCGGAAGCACGGTGGCAGAAATCAGCCGCATCCTGCTGGCGCAAGGCGCGTCCAGCGTACATATTGGCTGCCTGTGCCGTACCTTGTAGAGCGTCGGTGTTGGGCGTATTATAACCAAGTAATTTAGTCAACTATTGAGCAATCGCCATGATCGTTATTACTGATGCTGCGCAAGAGCACTTCTCGAAATTGCTGTCGAAACAAGAAGACGGCACGCAAATTCGCGTATTCGTCATTAATCCGGGTACGCCGACCGCGGAATGCGGCGTTTCTTACTGCCCACCCGATGCAGTAGAAGCCACTGACACCGAAATGAAGTTCGAAAAGCTGTCAGCTTATATCGATGAGCTGAGCGCTCCTTATCTGGAAGATGCCGAGATCGATTTTGTCACTGACAACCTCGGTTCCCAGCTGACGCTGAAAGCGCCGAACGCCAAGATGCGCAAAGTGTCTGACGATGCGCCAATGGTTGAGCGTGTAGAGTATCTGCTGCAGGCGCAGATCAACCCGCAACTGGCTGGCCATGGCGGTCGCGTATCGCTGATGGAAATCACCGATGACGGCTATGCCATTCTGCAGTTTGGCGGCGGCTGTAACGGCTGTTCAATGATCGACGTGACGCTGAAAGATGGTATCGAGAAAGAGCTACTGGCAGCCTTCCCTGAGCTGAAAGGTGTGCGTGACCTCACCGAACACCAGCGCGGCGAGCACTCTTACTACTGATTTTGTGGCGGCAGCGCATCCGTGCTGCCGCTCTCTTATGCCTCTTTGCGCCCCACGGTGACCGCTTTCATCACCTGCTGTACCGCTTTATCATCAAACATTTCTTCCAGCGTGACGCTCAACTTCCGTCGCCAATTCGGATATTCATTCACTGTACCCGGTACATTGACTGGCGAAGTCATTCCCAGCCAATCCTCCGGTTGTAGTCCTAGTAAAGCGCTTCCCGTCTGAGCAAGAAAACGATGCATCGCCAAATTCAGCGCGGGTGTGAGGGATTGTTCATTCGCTAGCTCAGTGCCTTGTGCAGACAGTGCCCCCGCCTGCTGTAATGCATCCAGTAACGCTTGCTTCTGCGTGACCCGCTGTTGTTGCAGTGATTGCAGTACGCTTCCGCGGTACATCCCCAGTTTCTCGCCCAACGTCAAATCACCGGCCTGCCAGAATCCACTTAACGTCGGCAAATCATGCGTACTGGCGCTGGCAATCGACTGGCGAGGATAGGCAGAAGGTGGGCGATATCGGCCATCTCTTTCCTGTTCAAAAAAGAGAACCTTCCAGGAAAAGATGCCGTGGCTACGCAACATACGAACGATCATCGGCGGCACCGTGCCTAAATCCTCGCCAATCACCATGCAGCCATGCCGCTGGCTTTCCAGTGCGAGGATCGCCATCAACTCGTCGACCGGATACGAAACGTACGCGCCCTTGTCAGCACCTTCGCCATAAGGGATCCACCACAGCCGCAGCAGTGCCATCACATGGTCGATACGCAACGCGCCGCAGTCACGCATATTGGCACGCAGCAGGTCGATAAACGGTTGATATCCCCGTGCACGCATCACATGCGGATCGAGCGGCGGCAACGCCCAGTTTTGCCCCAGCGGCCCCAGACGATCGGGCGGCGCGCCCACTGACGCGCCAAGCTTATAGAGCTGCGGGTCCAGCCAGGTTTCTGCGCTGTGTTGCGCTACCCCAACCGCCAAATCACGATACAGCCCAACCGCCATACCCAGTTGCTGGCTTCGCTGCCAGCAGGCCGCAAACTGTTGCTGCGCCAGCCACTGCAGCCAACTCCAGAACTGAATCTCATCTTCATGATCGGCACACCACTGCTGCACCTCAGGCTGGTGCGCGTGACGCCAACCTTCCGGCCATTTCTCCCAGCCCCATTCGTCAGGATGACTGGCGGCACGTTCCGCAAGGATGCCATCAAAAGCCGCTTGATAGCGCAGCGCGTCACCGCCTTCAGCAACAAACTGCTGAAAATCGGCATCGGGTTTCCAGCTTTGCCAGGCAAAACGTAATGCCGCTATTTTCAGCGCAGCGACCGCACTGTAGTCCACCCAATCAGTGGCACGAGCTTGTTTTAATGCGGTACGGGTTTTGGCGAGCTTCCACCAACGTTGCGCCGCGATGCTGTGTGCAAAAGCCGCCACCTGGTTGACATCAATGTAGAGCACATTCAGCCAGCGGCGCGACGCTGGACTGTAAGGACTGGCATGGTCCGGTTGAGCCGGATAGAGCGCGTGCAGAGGGTTGAGGCCAACAAAATCACCGCCGTTGGCCGCAACCTGCTCCAGCATCTGCTGCAAATCGCCGAAATCACCGATGCCCCAATTGCTGTCAGATCGCAGTGTGTAAAGCTGCACCAACGCGCCCCAACGCTTTTCACCCTGTTGCAGTGGCTCGGGCAGATAGCAACGGCGTGGTGCGATAATGATGCGCGTTTGCCACTGTTTGCGTCCCTGACGCAACGTGAAGCTGTGATAGCCCTGCGGCAGGCGCGGCGGGAGCGTTAACGCTTCCCCACCCTGAAGGGTCCCACTGAAGGTTTTGCCCTGTTCGCTCTGGAGTTGCCAGCTAAACTCGCCTTTGCCCTGCGGCGTAAGCTGCCGCTTGGTGCGCGGCGTAAAGACCTGCACCGGCGGCAGCGGCGGCACCTTACCTGCTGGCGTATCCATTACCGCCAGCAGGGCTCGTTTAGTCTCATCACTGATGCTTTCAGGTTCACCTTTAGCATTGATAAATTCCACGGCGATACCGGCGGACAGCGCGTCCTGATCCAGTTTGCTGAGCGTCATGGTTTTCTCCTTTGGCGCGGTGCGCCTAGATGCGCACCCTACAAAATCGTGTAATCGCGTTGCCATGTCGCCATTTTGGGCGACCTGGCATCAGCGCGCAGCCTGCCAGATACGCTGTTGGTAATCGCGGATGGATCGATCCGAACTAAAACGCCCGGTACGCGCGGTATTAAGGATGGCCGCCTTGGTCCAGGCCTCTGGATTCTTCCACAGTGCTTCCACTTGCTGCTGCGCGGCGATGTATGCATCGAAATCCGCCAGCACCAGCCAGGGATCGCCATTTTTGGTCAGGCTATCGAGCAGCAAATTAAACGCCTGTTTATCGCCATCGCTAAACTTGCCCTTCTCCAGGTCCTTCAACAAGCCATCAAGATACGGGTTCTTTTTGCGCAGTTTTTTCGGGCTATAGCCGTTGGCTTTGAGCGCCTTCACCTCATCGACGGTATTGCCGAAGATAAAGATGTTCTTTTCGCCCACCGCATCGGCAATTTCGACGTTGGCACCGTCCAGGGTACCAATGGTGAGCGCCCCGTTGAGCGCCAGCTTCATATTACCGGTACCAGAAGCTTCATAACCGGCGGTGGAGATCTGTTCAGAAAGATCGGCGGCGGGAATCATCAATTCCGCTGCCGTGATGCGGTAATCCGGAATAAACACCACTTTGAGCCGATCGCCCACCTTCGGATCGTTGTTGATCACTTCTGCCACTTTATTGATGGCATAGATGATGTTTTTAGCGAGGTAGTAACCCGGTGCCGCTTTTGCGCCAAACAGGAACACACGCGGCACGAAGTCGGGATTTTTCGGATCTTCACGTAGCTGGCGATAACAGTGCAGCATATGCAGCAGGCTGAGGTGCTGGCGTTTGTACTCATGCAGACGCTTAATCTGCACATCAAACAGCGCATCCGGGTTCACATCAATGCCGGTGACGCGTTTGATATATACCGTCAGGCGCAGCTTGTTTTGCTGCTTGATGGTGCGGAACTGCTGACGAAATGCTTTCTTACGCGCGTAAGGTGCCAGCCACTCCAGCGCATCCAGATCGTTAGCCCACTCGACCTGTAGTGTTTCATCAATCAGGTTAGATAACAGGGGATTACACTGTTTGAGCCAACGACGCGGCGTGATGCCATTGGTGACATTATGGAATTTGTTTGGCCAGAGCTGGTGATATTCCGGGAACAGATCTTTCACCACCAGTTCAGAGTGCAGCGCGGCAACACCGTTAACCGCAAAGCAGCTCACCACGCACAGGTTTGCCATGCGCACTTGCCCTTCGGCCACCACGGCCAGCTTATGCCAAATCTCACGATCACCCGGCCACTGCTTCTTCACCACTTTTTTCAGGCGCTGATTAATTTCACGGATAATCAGCATATGGCGCGGCAGCATGTCGCGAACCAGTTGTTCATCCCATCGCTCCAGCGCTTCCGGCATTAACGTGTGGTTGGTATATGCAAATACCCGGCTGGTGATATGCCAGGCTTCATCCCAACTCAGTTGATGTTCATCCAGCAGCACACGCAGCATTTCCGGGATGGCAATGGTGGGATGGGTATCGTTGAGTTGAATCACTTCGAACTCAGGCAAGCTGTGAATCGAACGCCCGGCAAAATGATGACGCCGCAGGATATCTCCCACCGCACAGGCGCACTGGAAATACTGCTGCATCAGGCGCAGTCGCTTGCCTTCGGCATGATTATCATTGGGATAGAGCACCTTGGTCAGCTTATCGGCGTCGATCCCCGGCTGCTCGGCCTGCACGAATTTGCCATTGTTGAACAGGGTGAGATCGAACGGGTGTGCGCTGGTGGCTTTCCACAGCCGTAGCGGTAAGGTCACGCCATTACGATAACCCACCACCGGCAAATCCCAGGCTTCTCCCTTTAAATGAAATTTCGGCCTCCATTGCAGCGTGCCATCCTCATTTTTCTTCACTTTACCGCCAATGCCTACCTGCACATCCTGCGCGGCGTTATGGCGAAACCAGGGATAGCTATCACGCTGCCAGTCGTCCGGTGCCTCTTTTTGCTGCCCATCATCAAAGGTCTGGCGGAACAGGCCATATTGATAGTTGAGCCCATGTCCCATTCCCGCCTGCCCGACGGTCGCCATTGAATCCATATAGCAGGCGGCTAAGCGCCCTAATCCGCCGTTGCCCAGCGCAGGATCAATCTCTTCTTCCAGCAATTCGCTCAGCTCTACCTGATGCTCGGCCAGCGCGGCCTGTACCTCGTTGTACCAGCCGAGATTGAGCAGGTTATTGCCGGTCAAACGACCAATCAGAAATTCCATCGACAGATAATTAACATGGCGCTGGCCCATGCGCGGTGTGGCGGGCGGTTGGGTGGCGAGCATTTCTGCCAGCACGCTGCTCAGCGCTTGCCACCATTGGTGCGGTGTCATTTGTTGGGCGGAAGTGAGTCCAAGATGCTGCCATTGGCGGGTAAGTGCGGCGTCGAAACGTGTTTTATTAAATTTTTGCTGCGACATATCAATCCCTTCGAGTCCGTTAACGGTAAAGACGGGCGAGCGCATAACCAGAAAGGATAAGTTAAGCCGGAGGCGGAGAAAAAAGCGACAGGGAAATGCGGGTGCGGTGAAAAAAAACGATGTTGAGGCAGACTCATGTTATTGCGGTGCAATTTATCGCGCAGTGCATTGCGTACTACTTTTGGGTCGCCATAAATGGCAACCCTACAGCGATCGTAGGGTGCGCATTTAGGTACAACCGGGCACATGGGTAACAGATCAGACCGGGCACATAGGTAACACTTTTGTGCTCAGTCGATTCGAATAATACTTTT
>NZ_JBNBPL010000027.1:0-75182 GCF_059412425.1 Pantoea sp. CFCC18177 | reverse complement strand
CGCTTAAACTCAGGAGTAAATATTCTTCCGCTCATAGAATCACCTCTCTGGTTAATAACGTTATAACCTCTGAGTGTGTCCTAATCTATTAAACCACTACAACTGTGGCATCCTTCGCTACACCTGCTTCGGTTGCAATTTCCTGCCAGGTGTCGTCGAGCGTCACTGCTTTGGCATCGCTGAGACGGGCCTGAATGTCAGTGGACGGCAGATAGTTACCTGCATCGTCAATCACATCGGCCAGCGCGCGAAGGGTGATAAGGCGCTGCTGCAATGCCTGCTTGCGCTCGTCTTCAGCCTGCTCCCATTCGGTAAGCGGGCGGCGCGTTTCATCGCGGATGGCATCGCACTCGGTCACGAAGCGACGCAGTTCTGCTTCGACTTCCTTTGGCAGCTCCTTCAGGCGCTTCAGGTAGTCACGGCCCGGCTTTTCAATAGCTGTCTTGCTGCGAGACACCTGTGCCGCCAGAGATGCCACACGGGCGCGGCCCTTGGGTGTGCTCAAGTCAGGCACTTCTTTCACTGAGTCGCGAATCTGATCCAGGTAAGAATCAAGGCCGTTGGGCACATACAGCGTGGGCGCCTGTTCCGGCTTAATTTCCAGTACGGCTAAATCCGTTGTTTCACTCATTTCCTTC
The DNA here is from genome assembly GCF_059412425.1 of Pantoea sp. CFCC18177. Classification (NCBI taxonomy): domain Bacteria; kingdom Pseudomonadati; phylum Pseudomonadota; class Gammaproteobacteria; order Enterobacterales; family Erwiniaceae; genus Pantoea; species Pantoea sp. CFCC18177. Next base: position 74,544 of record NZ_JBNBPL010000027.1, on the reverse strand, counting down.
TCCTACGGGCAAAAAAATGCCCGCACGGCGGCGGGCTAATGGATGATTTGAGAGGATAAAACTGAAAGCAGCTCTGCGATAAAGCTGCTTACGCTTCTACCTCAATAGCAAATCCGGTTGGATCGGGCTAAATTGGTAGCCCGTCTTTGTCGTAATATCCACCACCATCGCTGGCGCCGAAATCCATGTCGGATATATCGACTTCAATCTCATCGTTTTCTCGTGCCATGAACTGCTTGTACTGACCGGTTCTCTGCTCCTGCTTAACTGCTTTGCATGATTTCGAACAGAACTTTCCCCAGCCACGATTAATGTCGGCCGGACGGGCATCGAATTCCTTTTTGCAGCGTTTGTTGGCGCAAATAACCTTCACCATGCTCACCTCAAATAAGTGGAATCGACTTGCCGCGCATCTTCTGGCGGGCGTTGGTGATCTGCCCGTATGGGTTCTCAACCTTCCTGTATTCAGGCTTCTCACGTGTCACAGCTTCCGGAACGGGCTTGCTGCGCATCTTCATTTTGTAGTCGGTACAGCTCACTGCTTTCAGCACCCGGTCCGTGCAACCGGTAACTGATGTGTTGCGTTCAGCTGCACGTTTCGCCCTGCGGCGATTTCTGGCGTTATCAGAGGCCAGAATGGTCATTACGATTGTCATGTGTACCTCCGGTAATTGGCTTAGGTGATTGGATGGCTGGGGCTGAGAATCCCAGCTTCGGTAGCGAGAATCGAACTCGCCTCTACCCACTTTAAGGGCCACTTCACCAGATCGTGTTTACCGTCACGTTCGCTACACCGGGCCTAGGAACCCCGTCACACTCACGCTTAGCGCATCAGCCTGCGCACTCATCCAATCCCAAAGCCAACTGCACTTTGAGCCACACTCTCGCAGTGGCCGCGCCCATGCCTTTGGGTCCGTAATCCCGGTTCGTCTCAGCTCCCCGTTAGCTCTAACCGGTGCGCGACTGGCATTCACGCTGCGATACCGGTGCCCCTTTATTTAATTACCCTCACCAGGTGCAAAGCTGGCTCTCTACAAGGAGACTCGGGGCAGCATCATTACTGCTGCATTGCCTTTCGGCTGCGGTCTAACCGCGTTAGTGCACCATTTGGCACCTCCTGTTTGGTTAAACTTCAGTACCCGCATTTCGGCGGATACAAACCCCATCAATGTTAAAGAGCGTCGGCATCATGCCGGTTGTTGCGGTGCTTCCTGCTGATGGGATGAATATTATGCGCATCACGCATATGCGTCAAGCGCATATTGAAGTTTGTGGGTACAAATGGGATGGGTTTTGAATTATGCGTTTGAAACAGAAAGGGAATTATTTTTTGCGATATATGCAGCGGGCACAAAAAAGCCCGCATAAAGCGGGCTCATTCGAGAGAGGGGAGTTAACCGTGACGGCGATACTGCTGCGACTGACTTAGCATCACCCGCCCAGCCACATGAAGCATATCCATTTCTTCTTCAGATATGCTCCATTCGCGGTAGCGAGGATTGTCAGAGATGACTATTAGCTCTGTCTTAACTTTCTGTAGGCGCTTAACAAACATATCGCCATTGAAGTCGAACACGTAGATCCCGTCGCCATCGAAATTAGACACGGCGACATCAACAAAGATTAAATCACCAGGTTCAATGGTTCCTTCCATGCTGTCGCCGCGAACGTTAATGAGCTTCACTGATGACTCCGGTCGGTTACCGAAAATGACCCTCGCCTGATCGGGAACATATTCAATAGACTTTATGACTTCAACAACGTCCTTTGATGGCGAGCCATCACCGGCGCTTGCTGAAACATCAAGAACATCAATCCTGTACACATCATCTCTCCCCTTTTTAATTATTGAGCTAACACTGTATGTATCTACAGTATCATTAGCGTCACTAGAAGAGAATAGCTCAGATACAGGAACAGAAAGCGCTTCGGCAATTTTTTGCACCATCGCTTCACTGTAACCCTGTTTACCTCGCTCAAGGCGCGACAGGTTGCCTACGTCGCTATCCACGCGCAACGCAAGCTCGCTCAGGGTCATCTTATTCGCTTTGCGAATCTGTTTAATTTTGTCGCCTATTTTCATGGCGTTTATTCAACCTTTTTTATGCGTGACACGCAAAGCGCCTTGCGCATATTTATTGATTCGCATAATATGCGTGTAGCGCATTTAGGAGGTGCATCATGTCAACACCATTACGGAAAATGCGTGTAGAGAAAAAGCTGACAATTGCTGAGGTAGCCATCGCCACTCAACTTGACGTTGGAAACCTAAGCCGTATCGAACGAGGAATTCAGGTTCCATCACTCGAAACAGCAGAGAAATTGTCTCGGTTCTTCAAAGGGGAGATCACCGAGATGCAGATTCTTTACCCGCAGCGATACATGAAGTCGGCCGACACCGCGGCTTAAACAACACCGCTCTTTAAAACTCTGAAGCCGCTCCCGCCGAAATGCAGGAGCAAACTCAAGTGACATGCTCACTGCATTGTCACATAACTACCTAATCACAAAGGAATGATGTCACATGGAAAATGCAACTCAAAGCAAGAACGCGCGCCGCATAGAGTCGGTGCTGCTGAACAAGTTGGCTTCGATTAGCCAGAAGACATTCGCTGAGAAGCTGGGCATCGCGGAATACAAAGTCAGCCGCATGAAGAAGGATTTTTTCCGCCAGATGAGTATGGCAATCGACATCCTGGAATACGGGATCGCAGACGATGACGCGGCGCAGTTAGCCAAGGCTGTTGCGAGAGAGGTCGCCCTGATTTTGGGCAAAGAAAAAGCCCCGAGCTGCGCGAACAGCTTCGAGGCCTAGTGGCAAATCAGTGTGGACTAATCACCGGAGAAAATTATGCCAGGAATAACTGGATATGTAAACAGTGAAGGGGGCGGCGATGGCACTTGCTGAACTCCTTGACTTCAATGCAGCTCGCAAACACAGGAGCAACCGGATGGAAAACCAGAAAAATGGTTACATCCCGTTGTACCGTAGCATTCTTAAAAAGCCGTGGGCCAAAGATGTTTATCTCAGGACGCTCTGGGATAACCTGCTTTTTGCTGCCCAGAGACAGCCATACACAGCCCGATTTAAGGGGCATGAGTGGCAACTGAGTGCCGGACAATTGGTGACAACCGCAGCGGATTTGGGGCTGGGATTATGTGACCGAAATGGTCAGCCGGTAAGCAGGGATGCTGTTGTACGAATGCTCAAGGTTTTCGAGCGAGAAGGCATGATTTCCATGGATGGGGAGAAGCAAAAAGGGACCGTGATAACCATCACAAATTATGCTGAATACGCTCAAAAATTAGACAATTCACCCGCACATACAGCCGCACATATACCCGCACATGGCGAAGCCAGTAATGGCGCGGCTTTGCGGGGTGGTGCCGCACATAAGCCCGCACAAACACCCGCACAACATGAACAAGAATATATAAACAAGAATATAAATAATACGTCTGAGAATTCTCACGAATCCTCTGACGCCCCCCCTGATAAGCCTTCTGTCATTCGTCCTGATGCAGCCATTCAAACGCCCAAAGGTGACAAGTGGGGAACCGCTGACGACCTCAAGGCAGCCGAATGGATGTTTGAAAAGGTGCAGGGCGTTTCGCCAACGGCGCAGAAACCTAACTGGCCCGCCTGGGCGAATGACATTCGCCTGATGCGCAACGTATTGCAGATCACCCATATCGAGCTGTGCAGAGTTTTCCTGTGGGCCAACAAAGACCGGTTCTGGCAGACCAACGTCATGAGCCCCTCAAAGCTCAGGGCACAGTGGGACACGCTTACCGCGCAGATGAATCAACCTGAACGCAACCGGCCTAACCAGACTGAGCAGCAACCAGCTGTTCACTGGAACAGCCAAGAAGCATGGGAGAGTTTCATATGAGACAACTCGTAGCAGCAGTGCACCATCGTGATGGCGCCGCATTAGCCCGCATGGCCGGTGATGCGCCACAGTCTCCGGATCGCCGCCTGCACCACGAAATCGAAAAGCTGATGAACGAGTTTTTCGAGGGGCTGAAGCAGGTATTTCCGGCATCGGTCAGCACCGCCTGGCGAAATGCGGGCGACGAAGCCGCAGCCAAACGCCAGTGGATTGCCGCCTTTGCCGAAAACGGCATTCACAACCGCCAGCAACTGGCCGCCGGTATGCGACAGGCGCGCGCCAGCGGATCACCGTTCCTGCCGTCACCCGGTCAGTTCATCGCCTGGTGCAAGCAGAGCACGTTTGCGGCTGCTGGCCTGCCAGACGAAGACACTCTGTATTCGCTGGTTATGACCTACTGCGCCAAGCGCGGTGACTACAACACGGCAGAAGATTACCCGTGGGGGAGTAATGCCGAATACTGGATGGTTACCGGTCTTCGCAGCATGATGCGCGCAGGAAACCTGACCGAAGCCGAATTGCGCGTTAAGTGCCGTTCCGAGCTGCGCAAGATGTCCCAGCGCATCGAGGCGGGCGAAGTCATCCCCGAGCCGCGCAAGCAGCTACTGCATCTCTCCGTCCCATCAACCACCGAGAAGGCACTGGAAGGTGTCGCACTTCTCCGCGCCACCATGAAGCGAGGAAAATCATGAGCGAAGGGAACCGCATCCGTTTCGAGCGTCTGTACCGCAGCGTGCACGGCGACAAGCACGACATGAGCCGAACCTATCTTGGTTACGAGGACGCCGCAGTAGACCGCGCGTTTTTCTTCTGGCTGGAAGGCAGGGAGGGAGCATGAAACGAATATTTAAACGAGTGATAAAAAGGCTGTTCCGACGCCCCATGGAAACGGAATGCGAAGCTGCTTTCGCGAGAATTTCCCGGATTGGTAATCACATCCCAAGAAATGAGTTTGACCGCTGGCTTTTCGAATCAGCCTGGGAAGCTGCGATTAACGCTGCGGGAGAGCGGGCGTTTCTACAGTCATACGAAGCGACGAAAGAAGGCCTCGACATGTCATTGAAGGGTAGCGCGATACACATCCTGACATCGGCACTGGCAGGTCAGTTCGAAGGTTCAGGAGCAACCAATTATCTCGAGGTAAAAGCTCACCACACCAAGCTGGGCCCATTCCTGATCAACATGCAGCGGCTTAATGGAAAAACTCCTGCCCAACTGAGGGCTGAAGCTGAGGGGCAGCGAGATTCTATGAAATCAGTGCTCGTCGACTTGCTACAGGATTTAGACGATCGCGCAGTTGATGTCACGCCAAATCCCGGCCAGACGCTGCTGATGGAACGTGCACGAAATGTATTGGCAGAGGTGCAATCATGAATTCCATCCTGACCGACATTCAGCAGCAAACCCTCGATCACATCCGCGCATACACCATTGAGAACGGTCGAACGCCAACCTACGGCGAGATAGCTGATCACTTTGGCTGGGCCACCAACAACGCCTATTGCCACGTTGACGCACTGGTAAAAAAGGGCGCCATCATCCGCGACAGAGGCAAAAGCCGCGGCATTCGCCTGGCAGATGCTGGCGTCGTCGATCTGCCTGATGTTAACGACGGCGAATACTGGTTTGAAGGTGTGTTCAATCATCAGCGCTACCAGCGCGATGCGGTGAAAGCCATTCAGGCGGCGGGCATGAAAGTTAAGGGGATCGCATGACACAGATAATTCACGGACTGACCCGCGAGCAGTTGATCAAGCGCGTATTCAGTGACGCCCGACAGAGACCAGGGCAAGTCGTCAGAACGAAAAAGGAGTCCAATGATGATTCACTATCACGGCGGACCAATAACGCCTGACACCTGCGCCATCAAAGCATGGAAAGGGCGGCACGCGTGCATCTCTTTCGCCAACCCGGGGCAAATCAATCTTGCTGCCGAATACTGCCAGTCGTTTTTTCTTGATAACGGAGCGTATCCAGAATGGAATCGTGCCGCAAAAGGCAAGAGTAAGTTCAAAGGCTGGGAGTCGTATTATGAATGGGCCAAGAAATGGTTGAATCACCCTGGATGTGATTTCGCCATCATTCCCGACGTCATCAATGGTGGCGAGTCAGAAAATGATGCGCTTATTGAAGAATGGCCACACAGTAAATTTCGCGGTGTACCGGTATGGCACATGAACGAAAGCGACGAGCGATTCATTCGACTATGCAACAAGTATCCGCGTGTGGCGATCGGGAGTTGTGGCGAGTATGACGTTAAGCGGCCAAATATCGCCGTGGCGCGCATGAAAGACCTGATTCGTCATGTCACCGATGATTACGGGCAGCCCATCACCAAGCTTCACGGCCTGCGCATGCTGAACCCGCTCATCTTCACCAAGTTGCCACTGGCGAGCGCTGACAGCACAAACGTAGCCAGAAACATCGGCATCGACAAAGCCTGGTCTGGTGCCTACGCACCGGCATCAAAAGAGACTCGCGCCGCGCTGATGGTGGAACGCATTGAGTCGCATAACAGCCCCGGCTCGCTCGACTATTGCCAAGAACGAGACCGGTTCAACATGCAGCTTCAGTTGGCGGTATAGGAGCGAAACGTGAACAACGTAATCCCCCTCAGACCTGACCCACTCCGCAATCTCTACGAACTAATCGACAGCATCCACGACACCAACCCCCCACCAGAGACGAAGCGCATCGCTGATGAGGCTTTGGCATTGGTGCAGAAAATGATTGAGGCACGAAATGGAGATACCGAAAGAGGGCCTGCGGCTTCATAGAGGTAATTTCAACGCCATCGGGCAAGAGCTTCAACCGCTGCTCGAATCCGGCGAATGCTACCGGCTTACCCTCAAGCCCTGGAAAGAAAAACGCAGCCTTTCACAAAATTCACTTCTGCACATGTGGCTCGGCGAAATCAGCAGCTACTTGATTAAATCCGGCCGCACCGACGCAACGCCCGAATGGGTAAAGCGCAACCTCAAGCGCACTTACCTTGGCTGCGAAGAAATCACTTACACCGACTTCGTCACCGGCGAGAAGGTCACCACCTACGAACCACGGCACACATCCAGCCTCGATACCGGAGATATGCATTTCTTCCTGAATCAGATTGAACAGTGGTGCGCACAATTCGGCCTGGCGCTGACTATCCCGCACGACAGCGATTATCAAAAACTGAAGGAAAAACAGAATGCCTAAGAAATACACGCTATGGACGCGGCAGGAAACTGAACTCCTTAGCCACGATTACTCAGATCTACCTAACGACTTGATAGCAGCCATGCTCGGAAAAACCCGACATGGCATTGAAGCAAAAGCGCGGTCTATGGGCCTGAAGAAGTCGCCAGCGTTCCTCAGTCAGATGAGAAACCTGACTATCCAGAAAACTGACGGCAGCATGACCGCAAGACAAGCCATTGAGGATCATCTGAGTGATGTTCGCCGCGCCACCTCAAATCAGATTCACAGCCATGTAGAAAGCTTGGGCTTTTCACGCAACGCCTCTCAACTGGCGCTGTTGAGGCTTGTCAACGATGGCATTGTACGCCGCAGCGGGGAACACAAAAGCTTTGAGTGCTGGCTGTCAGAGGATGATCCGGAAGGTCTGGTGTTTAACGCAGGCACATCTGGTAATCGCATATTTGAACAGTGCCGGGCTACGTGTCGGATTCTGCAGGTAGACCGCCTTCTGGCGCAGGTGAGAGCCGTATGAACGCACACATCACCACAATACCCGAGCTTCTTATCCAGACGAGAGGCAATCAATCGGCGGTCGGTCGAATGGTTGGTTTAGATCGGCGAAGCGTTAAGAAATATGCGCGAGATTTTGAAGCCAAATCACACGCAATCATCAACGGCGTGCTGATGGTTTCACAAGGCAACCGCGGACAAAAAAGGAAAGCCGATGCGCCAGACCTGGTTCACTCATGATCCCGTGAACACCGACACCGCAAACGAACTTCTCGCCCGCTACGCCGCCCGCAAAATCCAGACCAGAAAGACACTCGCTGCAGATCCCCGCCTATGGCTGGTAAGCGCGCTGTTGCCCGAAGGAAATTATCAACCTCGCAGAGACCACACCTATGAGCAGAAATGCTGGCAGTAAGCGTTGCTGCAGTTGCAAGACCGTTCTCACCAGCGAGGACAAATATCGATTTGGGGTGAGATGTGAAACCTGCAAAGAAGACGCCTGGTACTACGAACATTTCGACTACGTCCCGATCCACGCCATCTGGCGATACGCCAAATATCAACTGCGTTGGTTGCGGTGCGCCACTGCCGCCGGAGTGGGTATATGCCTGCGACCGCTGCTGCGCCGGCTGGATGCAAGACGACAACTTCAGAATGCACGGAGAGAACGATAATGACTGAATTGAAAGTAGGCTGCATGGCATTAGTGATTAAGTCCACAGACCCGCAGCAGGTAGGAAAGGTTGTGACTCTCCTTCAATTGGTATCACCCGGCGACTTCTTCCACAACGGGAAAAGATATGTATCCAAAGCCAATGGACCAGTATGGCTATGCGAAAAGCCAGAGGCTTACGTGACGCACTACCCATGGCAATTAATGCCCATCGACGGAGATGACTTTCAGCGCGAGGACGAGCGACAGAAGGAGCTAAGCGATGCCTGATGCACGGAAGATACCCAAAGCGCGCAACTGCCGAATATGCAAAAAGCGCTTTAAGCCTCTCACGCTCTACCAGTGGTGGTGCTGCGATGAACATCAGGACGAATTGATTAAGCAGTTATCGGTAGAGGTCAAACAGAAGCGAATACAGCAGCAGGAGCAAGCCAGGAAGAAAGAAGCACAGCAAGAGAAGCGCCACACCAAGATCCGCAAGTTAGCCTTACAGCCCCTCAGTCACTTCCATAAACAAGCACAATCCGCTTTCAACGAATACATCCGCACCCGTGACGCAGAAGCACCATGCATCAGTTGTGGGCGTTTTCATGAAGGGAAATATGACGCAGGCCACTACCGCACCCGCGGCGCATCACCGGCCACACGTTACGACGAAACCAACTGCCATAAGCAGTGCGTTCCCTGTAATCAGCACCTATCCGGAAACATCGAAAACTACACGCCCAACCTGATCAAGAAAATCGGGCAGGAAGCTTTCGATCGCCTCATGGGGCCGCATCCGGTTAGCAAGTGGACGCGGGAAGAGTTACAGGAACTGGCGGCGAATTACCGGCAGAAGACACGCGAGCTGATCAAACAAAGGAGCGAAGCAGCATGACCTGGCTAAATAAATTACTCCGCCGTTTCCGACCAATCACACCAACCATCCAGCCAACACACGTTCAGTCGTGGGACGCCCAGCCAAAGCGGAGGAAGAAATAATGCGCGGTGACCAGATATATCTCCTGCCATTCGTAAACCGCCAGGCGGATTTAAGGCGCGTATGGACGAAGGGCAAAAAGACAATCACGCCATCACAGCGGGTGTGGGTGCGGTACCTGATGATGCTGTGGGGAAAACACCTGGGCGGGGATGATTACTATGGCGGGTGCGGAAGCGTTATCGGCAACCTGATGATCCGTGAAAGGCAATGGAGCCAGCAGCGGGCAGATCAAATCATCGAAGTCGTTACCAAGCTGCATGAGCAGGGTTATCGCGGTGACGAACTCTTTAAGCGATCACGTGAAATGGTACTTCCCGACTCAACAACCAGCAATCTCATCGCTCTCGCCAAAGAATCCGATGACGCAGCTTTCGTTGAGCGGGTATTCAGTAAAACAATCTGTCGCGGCAGTCCAATTCGCGATGTGGGTATTATGCGTTATGACGAGCGCAAGAGTGTGCAAGAAATAGCGCGGGAGATATCCCGTCGAACCTTCTGCGATGTTCAGTACGCCCGTAAGCGCGTCGTATGGTGTGAAGAAATACTCGAGGAGGAGATGTTCTTCGCCATTCAGCGCGAACTTGAAGCCGAAAAGGAGCTAATTGCAGCGTAATTGCAAAAAGTGAATAGGAGTTGTTGCAAACGGGAAATTTACCTGGTAGATTCCTGCTATACTCGCGGTAGTATTGAGTGAGTGTCGAATAAGTTCCTATCACGCTGTGATAATTAAAAAGCGCCACGGTTACCAGCCGAAGGCGCTTTTTTGTTGCCCAAATTCTGGCAGCCTGCTGGAATGCCCTGATGCGCTGGATGTATTCACGAGATCGGGAGCTAACGCCGCTGATGGGTTATGAGGACTCGCGCTGGACGGGTCGGAAGCTGCGGTATCCAGCTAAAGACATTTGAAGCTAAGAGAAGTGGGCGTAAAAGGCAGATTTTGAGTTTCTTATACAAGCGCCATTTGAATTAAGAATAAATAAATCTTGCTTAATATTTCCATGCATGCGACTAATAGGTTGTCGGTTTGAAACGCAGACCAGATAAAGCGGTTTAGTAAAGCAGTCCTCATTTCAAGTGTTGTCTACAGATAATTCTTCCTCTTGAGTCTTCTTGTCGTTAGTAATCTCTTTCTGCGAAGCAAGCTTTTTAGCCTAAGGGCTCAAGAATATAGGAATTTTTTCATGTCTACTAAAATGACTGGTTTAGTAAAGTGGTTTAATGAAGGTAAAGGCTTTGGTTTCATCACTCCATCGGATGGAAGCAAAGATTTATTTGTTCATTTCTCGTCAATTCAGACCAATGGATTCAAGACGTTAACGGAAGGCCAGCAGGTCGAATTTACGATTGAAAATGGATCTAAAGGTCCTGCTGCATCGAATGTAGTAGGACTTTAATATTATTTTGATAATTAATAAAATGAGATGCCCTCAATGCCAGGGCTCCCAATTCCGCAGTTCTTTGTTCGACATTAGTGTTAAAAATCCACTTGGAGCCAAGTGCATTTTTTGTAAGTCAAACATGAGATTGTTGACAAATTAAATGTTAATTTGTATATAAATTATCGCCTGATGTGTTTATATCGATAGTCCAATCATTCATCTCGCATATCAGGCCGGAAGCCCCTTCTTAATCGGAGGGGCTTTTTGTTTTGCGCCATTATCTCAACGGATAGAGCACAGAGCTTCTACCTCTGCGGTTCGGGGTTCGAGTCCCTGATGGTGCACCAAATTCGCCGGACTAGCTCAGTGGTAGAGCGGCTGCCTTGTAAGCAGCGCGTCAGAGGTTCGATTCCTTTGCTCGGCACCAAATCTCAAAATCACGCTCTTTTGCGATTTCGTGAGATTATTTAAGTTGTTTATCTGCATCAATGCACATTATATCAGCGGTAAATGCAGCAACACTTGACCCACCCTTGATATAGTCAAACTTGGCAACCATCCTGCCACCCAAGTCATACATTGTGATTTCGCCGTACTCATCTAGGCATGCTTGGATAGGTATTGATACGCGCCTAAATAGAACTTCATCACTACTAGTTTTGGATGCCGGAACTTGCTGAATCAGCATTGAGCGAACACCTTGCTTTTGCTTCAAAGTTCCATTCTTCACATAGAAATTAAAGCCAGTTGTATTGCTCAAGTAAGTCCATCCATTGATGGCATCTGCTGCATGCGTTAGCTGACTAAAGGATGAGGCTGTCAGAACAGATAACAGAGCTATTTTTTTCAACATGTTGGGTATCCTTGCCAATTGAATAAAGGTTCAAGATGCGCGGGATCATGTTTCGGCATCTTAATTTTGTGCAAGGGTTATCGGCATAATTTGCAGGCTATTTAATTAAAAATTTTTATGGGCTCGCTTCAGCGGGCTCATTTCGTTTTCGCCTCTACCAATCACTGTTACTCACGGATTTCCCTAAGTGGTAGAGGGCGTCTTTTCTTCGGCTATGGGCAAAAGAAAACCCGCACAAGGCGGGCTATGTCGATCTCGGGAAAGTTTCTTCCTCAGCAGTTGAAATTTTAACCGGGTTCGCTTTCTTCCTCATTCGGCAAAATCTTAAAAGCGAATCCCCTCGATGGGGGTGGATATGAAAATTATGCCTGACAAACTTGCATCAGGTGCCAGCTATTGCGTCTCTGGCACGCTGGTCTGCGGAGGTAGTGTGTCGCAATGGATTCATGACCTCGACTGGAACCAGATTGCAGTGATCAGCGGCGTGGTAATCGGTATCGCCACCTTCCTGGTGAATCTGTATTACAAGAATCGGCAGACACGTGCTTATGAAGCCGCTCTGCGTCGTGGATACGTTTCGAACCCACCACAGGATCAGTAAACATGGCCTTATCCCCGTCTCTACGGAAAAAGCTACTTGCTGCCGTAGGCGGCGGGGCTGGCGCGATTGCCATTGCTACAACGCTCATTCCTTCACTGGAAGGTGTTAAGTACACCCCATACAAAGACGTGGCCGGTATATGGACCGTTTGTTATGGGCACACTGGCAAAGACATCGTGCATGGCAAAACCTACACGGAACTCGAATGCCGGGATCTGCTGGATAAAGACCTACGTATCACCGCCTCACAAATCGACCCATACATCAAAAAGCCGATCCCGGTAGAAACCCGCGCTGCGCTTTACTCTTTTGCCTACAACGCGGGTGCCGGTAACTTCAAAAACTCCACGCTGCTGACCCGTATTAACCAGGGTGACACAGCTGGTGCCTGCGACCAGTTACGCCGCTGGGTATACGCTGGCGGGCAGAAGTGGAAAGGGTTGATGAACCGTCGTGAGATTGAGCGCGAAGTTTGCCTGTGGGGGCAGAAATGACGTTCACCCTACGAACTCTTCTGATCACCATCGTGTTGATGATTGTTGCGGCTTTAGGTTACGGGCAGGTTCGTTACCTCAATGGCTGGTATGCCCATAGCGACAAGGTCAACGCCGATTACGCAGCGAAGAAGCAAAAGGCCGAAGCCAAGCTGGTCCCCACAGAGCAGAAAGCAGCAGCCGCCAACGCTGATGGAAAAGTCATCTATCGAACCATTACCCGCGACGTGGTGAAATATGTTCAGGATCCGAATCGCACTGTGTGCCACTTTGATGATGATGCTGTCAGCATGCGGCAGCGAGCAATCGACGCGGCCAACAATATCGCAGGATTTGATGACCCCTCCGTGCAAACTGAGTCCGGCGGGAAAGGACAGTGATGCAGATCTGCAATCGGACGTCGAGAACGCGGAGTGCGTGAGAACACTCCGCCTGAACACTTATCGCTGGCAGGCTTGGTATAAGGCCTCGCGTTAACTTTTTTGTTAAGCTCCCTAAGCAGTTAAAATCCAACTTGATCTGGTAAAAACCATAAGTTAATCTGCTGAAAATATGGTCTTTTTATGGACTTTCTATGCTCTCTCCCAAGCTATTTTCTTCGTTGTTTGGTCAGGCTAATCAAAGTGGAGAAAAATCCACTGTCTTGCATACAATAATTTGGTTGTTGGGTGTCGTAATCGTTGGTGTTGTACTATTGGCCAGATACCAAGCTGCTGCATGGATAATCATTCCCTTCCTGTGCGTTTTCATTTTTGGCAGTATTTTCTATGCATGTGTTTTTTGGTTTTGTTTAAAAAACAATCCTGATCTCTTGAGGAGCGAGAAAATGGTAATTCAAAAGCTCGCCATCGAAAAACAATATGTTGGTGATAGTATTAATGGTGATTTCACAGAACCATCACCTAAAATCATGAGCCAAAATTCAGATAGATTATTAGATGACAATAAAAGTACAGGAGTTGATAAATGAGGCGTAAATTCGCTGTTGCGCTGAACTCATCTTCTGTTGAACAGAACGATAAATTCAAAGATTTTATTAAGGAAAATGGATTAGGCTGGTGGTACTGGATTGAGAATTTTTGGCTACTAACTGATCCTAAGGGGAAGCTCAGTGCCAGAGATATTAGGGATGCGTTGAACGATATATTTCCTGATGTCAGATGTATTGTACTTTCCATTGATAGTGAGAAAGATACATGGTCTGGCTTTGGCCCGAACAACGAAAAGAAAAATATGTTCAATTGGATTCGAGACTCGTGGGACAAAGATTTAGATTAGCGAAACCGCCTTCGGGCGGTTTTTTAATTGGGCTAAATATGGTGATGGGTATACCTCGCGTCGGATGACGTACTTGAGATGGAGTACGTGCCAGTGGAGTAGTTAGAAGTAAAACGCCACCTAATGGCGGCGCTATCTCGTAAAATAGTTAGATATTTGCACCAGAAACTCGTTTAGCGAAGGTTTTAGCTGAATCCAGTTTCTTCTTTGCGTTTTCATCAACAGTGCCACTATCAAACGCGGCAAAATTCTGTTCAATATTAGCCAATACCTTTGCTTTAAGGTCTTCTGGCAGTGCAGAGATAAGGCTCTGGAAAAGAATTTCATTTGCCAAGCCTCGAGACTGCATATCATCAATAACTTCGTTAACTGATTTCATAACTTCTCCTTAGGGATTTCCATGGCACTCACCGACAAACAAGAAATGTTCTGTCGCGAGTACCTCATCGATTTGAACGCCACGCAAGCGGCAATTCGGGCGGGGTACAGCGATAACACCGCCCGAAAGATTGGTAGTGAAAACCTCACAAAACCAGACATCGCGCAGCGCATCGTAGAACTTAAATCAAGTCGTAACGAAAGGGTAGAGGTTAATGCCGATTACGTGCTCCGCCGCTTGGTTGAGATCGACCAAATGGACGTGCTCGACATTCTGAAGGATGACGGTGGACTGAAGATGGTTCACGAATGGCCCAAGGTCTGGCGCACCACGTTAAGTGGGCTTGACATCCTGACCACCGTGACCAACTTCGATGAAACCACCATGGAGAACATCCTCAAGAAGATTAAGTGGCCGGATAAGGTCAAAAATCTTGAGTTGCTCGGCAAGCATATCGCCGTACAGGCATTCAAAGAGCAGATCGAGCAGAAGGTGACTGCCACCCACAATGTTATGCCAGTTCCATCGTGCGATAACGTTGATGATTGGGAGAAATCAGCTCAGGAACAACAGCGAGAGGTTCTTGGTGGATGAATTACAAAGCCGTCTGGAAACCATTACCGGGATCGCAATCGCTCTCCCTGAGTTGCCCATGTAACGAAATCCTTTATGAGGGAACGCGCGGGCCGGGTAAAACTGCCGCGCAGTTAGCGCGCTTTCGTCGCCTGGTTGGCTTGGGCTATGGCTCATTCTGGCGCGGCGTTATTTTTGATACTGAATATAAAAACCTCACCGACATAATCACTCAGTCAAAGCGCATGTATCGCCTGTTTAACGATGGTGCCCGCTATTTGGCTTCAGCTTCTGAGTTGCGCTGGGTATGGCCAACTGGCGAGGAGCTGCTTTTCCGCTTCGGCAAAGAAGAGGGCGACTACTGGGACTATCACGGCCAGGAGTTTCCTTTCATCGGTTTCAACGAATTAACCAAACAGCAGTCATCTGAGTTCTACGAGATGATGTTCTCATGCCGGCGATCATCTTTCAGGCCAGAGGATTATCCGCGAGATGATGGTGGCTTACTGAGACCAATACCGCTGGAGACATTCAGCACAACCAACCCGTTTGGCATCGGCCATACGTGGGTGAAAAAACGTTTCATTGAGCCTGCGCCGCGCGGCACCGTTATACGTGAAACCCAGAAGGTGTTTAACCCCCAGACGGAGCGCGAAGAGGATGTGACGCTCACCCGCGTAGCAATTCACGGCTCGTTTAAAGAAAACCCTTATCTCGATCCGCAGTACATCGCGACGTTGATGGCTATCAAAGACCCGAACCGGCGAAAAGCGTGGGTAGAGGGTAGTTGGGATGTCACCAGTGGCGGACGATTTGACCACCTGTGGAATGAATCTCTACACGTTATCAAGCCATTCTCCATACCGGAATCGTGGACGGTTGACCGATCACACGACTGGGGTGAATCGAAACCCTTCTCTAACCTCTGGTGGGCCCGTAGCGATGGTACCGCAGCGACTTTAAACGATGGGCGCACCTTCTGCCCGCCAGCAGGCTCTCTCATCCTCATTGGCGAGTGGTATGGCTGCCCGCCGGATGAGCTCAATAAGGGGCTGAATATGTCATCTACGAACGTTGCCAAAGGCGTTGCGTGGATTGATAAGCGATTAACTGG
The DNA here is from genome assembly GCF_059412425.1 of Pantoea sp. CFCC18177. NCBI lineage: Bacteria > Pseudomonadati > Pseudomonadota > Gammaproteobacteria > Enterobacterales > Erwiniaceae > Pantoea > Pantoea sp. CFCC18177. The sequence continues at coordinate 58,632 of NZ_JBNBPL010000027.1, read as the reverse complement.
CGTAGAGGTTGCAGAGCCATCGGAGATTATTCTCAACGGCGTTACGCAGGGGCAGATGAACATCATGCCAGGCGTCTGTAAGAAAGTTATTCCCGGACCAGCCGATGGGGCGATTTACAACACCGGGGATGACGAACTGTCCATTGCCCAAAAAATGGAGTCGCAGGGCGTCAGCTGGATTGAGGCGAACAAAAAGCCCGGTTCTCGCGTGAACGGTGCCGCGTTATTTGCAGACATGCTTGAGGCTGTAGTGGAAGGAAAAAGCCTGGAGTCAGGCACACCAGAAAAGCCCGCATTCTATGTTTTCGATTATTGCCGCGGCTGGATAAGCCGGATACCGGTACTCGTGCGCGACAGCAAAAAACCTGATGACGTGGACACCCAGCAAGAAGATCACGACTGGGACAGCACTCGCTATGCCGTTCTGCACTCACCGCCGAAGAAAGTCGGCAAAGTCTCCCAACTTCGGATTTAAATCATGGCTGATATCTCAACACCCAACCTCGATTACAACGATATGTGCGAGGCATGGGACATCAATGATGCCCTGATGGGTGGCACTCTCGAGATGCGCCGTCAGGGTGATACCTATTTGCCGAAGTGGCCTAAAGAAGACAAGGAGGCCTATAAAGAGCGCCTGCGTGTTGCAACGCTGCTTCCGGCCTACGAAGAGAGCATTAAGCAGAACATCGGTCGCGTCTTTGCTGAGCCAACCGTTCTCAGCGAGGCAACGCCAGAGCAGATCACAGCGCTGTGTGAAAACATCGACATGGAAGGAGATCGCCTTGACGTGTGGGCGCAGCAGTTATTCAGCATTGCGTTCCAGTATGGCCTTGCGCATGCCCTTGTCGATTACCCACGCACTGATCCGGAATCGGTTAAAACCCGTGCTGATGAGCAGAAGTCGGGCAGCCGACCTTATGTGACCATGCTCAACCCGCGCCAAGTGATTGGCTGGAAGTCCGAAGTGAAGGGCGGGAAGGTGGTGCTTACCGATCTGCGTGTCCGTGAAACCATCATCGTTGATGGTGATGATTATGGGCAGGCGAAGGTCGAACAGATTCGCCACATCATGCCTGGCATGGTGGAGATTTATCGCCGCGCCACCGGGGAGGATGGTAACAGCGTTTGGGCAATCCACGAATCATGGAAGACCAGCCGCAATGACATCCCACTTGTAACGCTTTATACCAAGCGCACCGGGTTCATGCGCGGATCACCTCCGCTGCTGAATCTGGCGCTGCTGAACATCAAGCACTGGCAGAGCCAGAGTGAGCAGGACAACATCCTGCACGTTGCACGCGTGCCACTGCTATCGGTATTTGGTCTCGAAGAGGGCCAGTCGCTGACTGTCGGTTCATCAACTGCAACGCAGTTCTCCGATCGCAGCAAGCAGGGCATGGAATACACCGAGCACACTGGTTCAGCCATTGGCTCAGGCAAGACGTCACTTGATGATCTGGAAAACCAGATGCGCCAGGCAGGGGCCAAACTCCTTCGCCCAGAAAACACCTCCACCAAGTCTGTCGATCAGACCAACGAGGAGCACATGCAGGAGAATTCGCCTCTTTACACCATGGCGAGTTCACTTGAGGACGCACTCGATAACGTCCTGCAGATCATGGCTGAATGGCTTGGCCTGCCGGATGGCGGGAACGTCGATGTGCGCACTGAGCTGGATGTGTCGTCGCAAAGCTTCGACTCTGCAGCAGCTCTGGCTGTTCAGTCGCTGCGTCAGGGCGGCAGTATCCGCCAGGTTGATGAGGTACGGGTGCTTCAGGCGCTTAAATTCATCGACCCTGACGCTAAGCCTGAGTCGGTGATCGACGAGCTAAACAACCCACCCGTAAAACTGGCGGACGGTAACAATGGCAACGGCGAATGAGAAACTCAGGGATGAATACATCGCCCACGCCGTGTGGGTGAGTCGCTACAGCACCGGCGTTGCCAATCGTATGGTGAAAATCCTCAACGAGAGTGATGCGGAGATAGTGGCCCGGCTTCTGGTTTCGATAGACACGCTGAACGCTACAAACTTCACCATGACGCGCCTTGAGTCGCTTCTTGTCAGCGTCAGGGCGGCGAATAATCAGGTGGTGCAGTCAATGATGAGCAGCCTCTCTGACGAGTTGCTGTCACTGTCACAGCATGAAGCGGCGTATCAGATGAAGTTGTTCGATTACGCCATTCCGTCATCGGTGCTTGATCTGCATCCGCTGGTTTCTATCACGCCAGACGCCCTCTATGCCGCCGCGATGTCCCAGCCGTTTCAGGGGCGATTGCTGAGCGAGTGGGCCACGAGTATTGAAACCGACCGCATCAACCGCATCAGCAATACCGTGCGGCAGGGCTTTTTGCTTGGCGATACCACGGAACAAATAGCCCGAAAGGTTCGCGGGCATGCAAACCGGGGCTATCAGGATGGCGCGCTGCAAATGAGCCGTGCTAACGCCGCCAGCATCACGAAAACGGCAGTCGGGCATGTTGCGGCAACGGCGCGTAATCAATTCGCTGATGCCAATGATGACATCATTAAAGGCAAGCAGTGGCTGTCTACCCTCGACAACCGCACAACACCGCAGTGCCGCATACGCGATCGCCTTAAGTACACCCTGAAGAACAAGCCGATTGGTCACAAAATCCCATACCTGCAGGGTCCGGGGAAAATTCATTTCTGCTGTCGCTCCACGGAAACCTACATCCTGAAATCAGCAGCAGAGCTAGGCATCGATGTGCGTGAGATTCCACCTGCCGACCGCGCAAGCATGGATGGCGTGGTTCCGGGAGATACCGACTATCAGGACTGGTTTAGCCGGCAGTCATACGAACGGCAGAAACAGATTGTTGGCCAGCAGCGCGCGAAGCTTATTCGTGATGGTGGCATGTCACCGGACGAACTCTACAGCGACCGGGGCGAGTGGCTGACGCTCGATGAGTTGCGGGATCGGGACGAGCAGGCGTTTAGAGACGCAGGAATCAACTAACGGGTCACTTCGGTGGCCCTTTTTTATGGCCGCGATCCGGATGGTGAGTGGCGCAACGGTCGGATGACCAAAAAGGTAAAAGCATGAAACTGAAAACAGTAGAAGTGAACGGTCAACAATACGCCAGCCTCGACGCCAATGGCCTGCCTGTTTATGTGCATGACGATGGCAAAGAGATTGGTTTCGATGCTGCGCAGGCGATCGGCAAGATTTCCTCCCTGAATGGCGAGGCCAAATCGCACCGCGAAGCTAAAGAGTTGGCTGAAACCAACCTGGCTAAGTTCTCCGGCATCACTGACCCGGCAAAGGCGCTGGAAGCTCTCGACCTCCTCACCAAAATCGACCAGAAAAAGCTCATTGATGCTGGTCAGGTTGATCAGGTGAAGGCCGAAATCACCAAATCATTCCAGACCCAGTTGGATGAAGCCAACGGTCGCAACAAGACGCTGGAAGGCCAGCTCTATGATGCGAAGATTGGCGGCAGCTTCTCTGCATCGAAATTCATCGCTGACAAGATTGCCATCCCTGCCGATCTGCTGCAGGCGCGCTTTGGTCAGGCATTCAAGGTTGAAGATGGCAACATCGTCGCCGTGGACGCAACTGGCAACAAAATCTATTCCCGCTCTAAACCGGGTGAACTGGCCTCATTTGATGAAGCGCTTGAGTTCCTGGTGGAGCAGTACCCGCAGAAAGACCACATCCTGAAGGCCAGCGGCAACAGCGGCGGCGGATCACATACGTCACAGCACCAGGCTGGTCAGAAAACCATGAAGCGCAGCGCGTTTGATTCTCTGGATATGACAGGCAAACAAACTGCACTCAAAGACGGTGTAAGCATCGTCGACTAAAACCCGCATTTGCCGCACCTCCGGATGGGGGCGCGGCGCCAGAGCTGGATAGCTCAACCAACCCCAAAATTATCTCAAAGGAACATTGAACCATGTCTAACACATTGACCGGGTTGATCCCGACTATCTACACCGCTCTGGACGTAGTATCACGCGAGCAGGTGGGCTTCATTCCCGCCGTGGCGCGCAACACCAAAGCAGATGCAGCGGCAAAAGGCCAGACTGTAACGGCACCTGTCGCACCTGTGGCAACAACCGTCGATATCACCCCGGGTGCAACCGCGCCTAACGATGGTGATCAGACTATCGGCACCGTGAACGTGCAAATCACCAAATCCAAAATGGCCCCGGTCAAATGGAACGGTGAAGAGCAGTTGGCCCTTGGCCCGGCCGGTACCTACAACACCATTCTGGCGGATCAGTTCAAACAGGCGTTCCGCGCGCTGTCCAACGAGGTTGATGCTGACCTCGGTGCGCTGTACCTGAACTCTTCACGTCAGGTCGGAACACCTGGCACCACGCCATTCGGCGTGAAAGAAGACCTCAGCGATGCTGCTCTGGCCCGCAAAGTGCTGGAAGACAACGGTGCGCCGACTACCGATCTGCAGATGGTTCTCGGTTCCGCGGCTATCGCTAACCTGCGCGGCAAGCAGTCAGTGCTGTTTAAGGTGAACGAAGCGGGCACTGAAAGCCTGCTGCGCGAGGGTACGCTGGGCCGCCTGGAAGGTTTCAACATCCACAACTCTGCTGGCGTGAAAACTCACACCGCCTCTGCCGCTGCTGGTTATCTGGTCAACGGCGCCAAGGTGGTTGGCGATCGCATCATCGCGGTTGATACCGGCACTGGTTCGTTTGCTGCAGGTGATGTGGTGGGCTTTGCGAATGATGACAACAAGTATGTCGTCGTGGCTGCAACAGCCAGCACCATCACCCTGGCTGAGCCGGGCCTGCGTCAGACCCTTGCCGATAACGCAGCGGTTACCGTGGGCGCTGGCTACGTCGCGAACATGGCCTTTGACCGCAATGCGCTACTGCTGGCATCTCGTACCCCGGCAATGCCGCAGGGTGGCGATACCGCTGATGACGTCATGAACGTTACTGACCCGGTATCTGGCATCACCTTCCAGGTGGCGCTGTACCGTCAGTACCGTCAGGTGCGTTACGAGGTTGGGCTGGCGTGGGGTGTTGCTGCACCGGTTCCTCGTCACAGCGTCATCATCGCAGGCTAATCAAACCATGGGGCTTCGGCCCCTTTTTCATTAACTCTCGAGGTAATGACATGGCTGGTATCACAAAAGAAGAGCGCGCCCGCCGCGCAGAACAGGCAAAGGCTTCTGAGCAGGCCAATCAACAGACCGATCAGGGCGGGGAATCACAAGTATCTGATGCTATCCAGCAGGATGGTCAGCAGGGTGGTGAAAGCTCACTTGGCGGTGAAGGCGGTAATCCCGACCCTGACCTCGAGCTAAAAACTCAAGCCGGTGCGGAAGGTGAGCAGACGTCAGGCGAAGGGAAAAGCGAAGAGAACAAAAAGCCGGATCTGGTAACCATGTATCGCGATGAGCCTGAACATCCGGGCCACCCGACCACCGCCGAAGTGCATCCGGATCAGGTCGAATCATGGAAAGAGCACGGCTGGAAGGTTGAGGAGTAATCCCCAATGGTAATTTTTGTCACAGTCGAAGAGGTTGACGCTCTGCTTGGCGCTGACTGGACTGACTCCTCCAAAAAGGCAAAGTCGGTACTGATGGCAAATGTCTGGTTAAACGGACTTAACCTGACGCTGCCGTGCGACCCTGTAACGCATGAGAAGGTCATCCCTGATGATGTGAAAATGGCTGGCGCGTATGCCGCTCAGGCAGCGGCTAATGGTGGCCTGTTCCAGCAGAAAACCGACTCCGGGGTTCTCCTCAGCAAGTCGGTTGATGCTGATAGCGTTAGCGTGTCGAAGAGCTATGCCGAATTGGCAACCAATAGTAGTTCTCTGCTTGATTCTGATCTGCAACTGGCTATGGCTCTTCTGAAGCCATACGGATATAGCACATCACAAATCCGCATCTATCGGGGGTGATATGAAAAACCCACACATTCATTGCGTTGGAGATGGGCGTGGATTGCGTGATGTATCTGTGAACGGCAATCAAATAAAAAATGTCGTTTATGCCGATGAGCAAAAGGGAATTATCGAATTTGCCCCGAAGCCTTTGCGAGCTAAGAGAAATGGCGAGGTGTATACCAGAAAATTGCGGGGCACGGTAACCGTTGATTTTAGGGAATGCCTTGGAGTCGACAATGGGAATTCGTGAAGAGCTACAGTCGGAGATTTCAGCCGCTTTTAACGCTGATGATGAGCTAGCCGATGCGGTGAACAGCTTCACTGGCACCTACGTTATCGAGGGCGATTATGACCCGGTGACGGAGCAGTCAACCAGCGAAACCATCACCTACACCGGGCGCGGCGTTCTGTCGAAATACAGCCTCAACCGTATTGATGGCGTGAACATCCTTCATGGGGATCTGAAACTGACGGCGCTGGTTAACGAGGTGACTGACAAGCCGAAAGTTGACCACATCATCACGGCCCCCGATTTGGTCACCGGCAATCAGCAGCGCTACAAGGTGATTACAGCGGGCACCGACCCGGCGCAAGCGACCTACTCGATCCAACTGCGGAGGGCGTGACATGGCAAAAGCCTGGAGCTTTGACCCATTGATGTTCGCCAAGCAGGTAGAGGAGGATGTGGGAAAACGGCTGCGGGTGATTGCGATTCAGGTGCTGAATGAGGTGGTCACCCGTTCTCCTGTCGATACTGGCCGGTTTCGAGCCAACAACCAGGTGAGCATCGGAACCGCTGATTACAGTCAACTTGCGACGACTGACGTGTCAGGTGCGAACACCATCCAGCAAGGCAGCGCAGTTATAGCGCAGGGTAAGCCGTATTCAGTCATCTACATCCAGAACAACCTTCCTTACGCCGAGGCGCTGGAAGATGGACACTCCAAGCAGGCCCCGGCAGGCATCTACGCGACATCCTTCCACGGCGTTTCACAGGCATACAAATGACCCTCACCGAAATACGTGCAGCCATCATCACCCGGATGACGGCTCAGACTGCTATTGCCGCAGCAGACGTGCGGTACCCGAATGACAAGACGTATGACCCATCCGGCAAAAGTATCTGGGCGCGGCTAACCAACCTGCCTGGCGTTGCAGGTTCAAACGAGATCGGCAATGGCCCGGTCGTGCACCGCACGGGCATCGCCGTTATCCAGATATTTGTGCCGGCGGGCAGCGGTTCACTTCTGATCACCAAAACGGCGGATCAGCTGAGAGAGCTATTCGAGTTCAAGTCGGACGGTCGCCTCGATTACTTCGCCGTATCAGCCGTGGACGCTGGCGAGACGGGCGGGTGGGCGCAGTACAACTTACAAATTCCATATCGCGCTCTGTAGGGCGCTCCATTAATCAGGAGGCTCATGTGAGCTCTGGCGCAAAGAACGTCACGGCGTATATCCGTGAAACTACCCCCGGCACCACGCCAACCACTGGCACATGGAACTTGCTGAAGCGCAGCTCCTTCGGCCTCGGTCCAACTCAGAACATGATCGACAACGACGAAATCGGCGGAACCCGAATGGCGCAAGGTCGTTCGCCGGGTACCACTGATGTCGGCGGTGACGTCGTGACAAAATTCCGCTGGGGCCAGCATGACGAGTTTCTTGCGTCCTGCTTCGGCGCTGAGTGGGTAAATAACGTGCTCACCATGGGTAATGATCGCATCGCTTTCTCAGTGGCTTCTTACGCTGAAGACATCGGCGTTGCTTCGATTGCCCGCGGTGCTCAGGTCGGCACCTTCCAGCTGGAAATCCCGAACGATGGTGATATTGCCGCGACCGTAACCTTTGCTGGTCTTGGCTGGGATTCCAAGTCCGACGACACCAGCTACTTTACAGCGCCAGCCGATACGGCGGGTGATCTGCGCTATTCCTTCAAGCAGGTGAGCAACATCAGCCTGAACGGTGTGAATGGCGGTGACGGCTTCTGTGTGGACTCGTTCAACATTCAGTTCGATAACAACCTGCAGACGCAGCGCTGTATAGGTACCGGCAATGCCTTCGCTGGCGCAAACATCCCGACCACGTTCACGCCATCCGGCAGCATCACGTTGTCATGGTCGAAGGATGCATACGCAGCCTGGAAGAAAACACTGACGGGGGAAGTGATGCCGTTCAGCTTCACGCTGGAGAACGATGAAGGCAGCTACACCATCAATCTGCCATCCGTTCAGGTAGATGGTGACTGGCCTGATGGCGGCAACACTGACATCGTGCAGGTTGAACTGAACATCACCGGTGCTGACACGCCGCCGACCATCACCCGCGCCGTAAACGTTCCGGCCACAGCGATGACCGTCGCCCCGGCAACATCATCCGGGGTGGTTGGCTCAACCGTGACGCTTACCGCAACGCTGACGCCTGCGGGCTCGACCGACACAGTAACATGGGAATCATCAGACCCATCCATTGCGACTGTGGTCTCTACCGGCCAGAAAACAGCACAGGTCACGCGCGTGGCAGAAGGCAATGCAACCATTACCGGCTCAGTGCGCACCTTCACAGGCACCACGGCTATCACAGTAACCGCAGCATAATGACTTAGCCCACTTCGGTGGGCTTATCTCAGGAGAGAGCATGCTTATCCTCGCACCACGTCTTGATGTTAACGGCGAGCGCTGGTTTACGCCGAAAGAAAAGGGGAAAGACATCCCCGGCTTGCGCCTGAAGGTGGCGAGCATTGAGAACGACAAATACCGCAGCCGTAACGCTCTGATACGCCGCCATATCGAACGACTCGACTCTACCTATGGCGCTGGCACCGAGACATTCGATCTCAGTGTGGTGGGCGATTTCGACTCGATGGATGATTTGCTGATCCAGAACTGCGCACAATTCCTGCTTGTTGGCTGGGAAGGCGTCGGGGAAGTGGTCGATGGCGAACAGCAAGCGGTGGAGTACTCAGCAGAGAAAGGTTTCCTGCTGCTGAAGCAAAAGCCAGAGCTGTACTGGCAGGTGCTTGGCCTCGCCGCCGAAATTGCCCAAGGTAAGGCAGAGCAGAAGAAAGACGCAGTCGCAAAGTAATCCGGGCGCAGGAATGGCTTAATGAATATGCCGGAGAGCTTGGCGAAAAGGCGCGCTGGCGCAGGGAGAAACTGAAGTTACCTCCCGTGCCGGAGCCAGATAGTGATCCGGTTTGCGCGGAGATTCTGGACGCTTATGCGGTCATCTCGCGTGGGCGTCAGTATGCTGGCATGGCCGGCGTCCCTTTGCCGCTAAGCCTGCACGACATTCAGCAATATCTATCCTCGCGCCCATCCCTGATAGACAGGCCAGAATTTGACGCTTGCATCTTTGCGCTTGATGACGCCTATCGCAACGCATGGAGTGAAAAGCAGAAAAAACACTCATGAATGGCCGCTATTTTGCGCTTACTTGCACTTGCCATTTGGTAGGATGTTTCTGATTGCAATCAATGGAAACATAAAAATGAAAAAGGTATTGGCGGTATTAATTTGCGCATCTGCTCTTAGCGGTTGCGTTTCTCCAAGCATGGTCAGCCAGAAAAAGGCAGATTTACCGGTATTCCCGCAGGCTGAGTATTCATCAGTTGTGGTTGATGGTAATGAATCTCTTTCTGGGCAGGCGTTCCTGACCACAGTGGGTGGCGATGTCAAAGTCGCTGCAGGGCAGAATGTAATGTTGATGCCTAAAACCAGCTACACGGACGCGATTTATAACTTCCAGTCAGTCGGGATCGCCTACAACACGCCTGATGCACGCTATGCCAAATACACAAAAATGGTACAGGCTGACGCGCAGGGTAAGTTCACATTCAATGACATCGCGCCTGGTAAGTACTATGTGGAAACCATGGTCATGTGGTACCGGCCATCACAGTTCGGACTTCTGCCTGAAGGTGGCGTGATCATGAAACCAACCGAAGTGGTTAAAGGTAAGTCGAACTCGGTAATGGTCACCAGGTAGCAAAAGAAGAATTCAAATGAACCTCGCTCCGGCGGGGTTTTTTATTGCCCGGAGAAAGCCAATGTCTGAATCACAGTCCCGCCTCGCAGTCATTATCGACAGCACTGGAGCACAGAAAAACGCCGAAAGCCTCACCACTGCTCTCGATAAAATGACGCAGTCAGGTGATAAGGCTGTGACAGGTATGCTGAAGGTAACCAAGGCGTCTGACGAAGAGAAAGCGGCATTAGAAAAGCTCAAGGCGGCTATAGACCCCATTGGCGCGGCGATTAACACAGTCGGTCGCAGATTCACTGAGCTGCAAAAGTACTTTGATAAGGGCCTGATAGACGAAGAAGAGTTCCGAACCCTTTCCCGGCTTCTCCATGAAACCACTGAAGAGCTTAGTGGTGTGGCTCAGGCGCAAAGAGATGCGGAGAAGGCGGGCAAAGATGCGGCTGCCCAGCTAGAAGTCCAGTCACGCGCGCTGCAGGCCACCCTTGATAAAGTTGACCCTCTTGCCGCAGCTCTGCGCAATCTTGAGCAACAGCAAAAAGACCTGTCAACGGCACTCTCTCAGGGAAAGATCAATACATCGCAGTACGATACTTACACCAAGAAACTTCAGGATACGCGCCGTGAAGTGACTGGCGAGGCGCAGGCAGAGCGAGACGCCATTAGAGCCAGGGAAGAGCAGGTGTCGTCACTCCGCCGACTGGAAGCGCAGATCGACCCGGTTGGTGAGGCATTCCGCCGACTGGCAGAGCAACAGCGCCAGCTCGATAGCGCAAAATCGTCGGGGATGCTTTCACCTCTTACCTATGATCGCCTCAACAACAAGCTTGCTGAGTCGCGTGACGCCCTTGAAAAGACATCGACTCAGTTCGGCAAAACCGGCATGTCGGCGGCTGCAACTGCAAACGCCATGAGAATGGTTCCTGCGCAGATGACGGACATCATCGTCAGCCTTCAGGGTGGGCAGGCTCCGCTCACCGTATTGCTTCAGCAGGGTGGGCAGCTGAAAGACATGTTTGGTGGCATCGTACCGGCCGCAAAAGCCATGGGAACATACGTGGCTGGATTGGTGAATCCATTCACGCTGGCGGCGGGCGCTGTAGGACTACTCACCTATGCCGTTTATAGCAACCGGCAGGAATTGGACGCCGCAAGCAAACTGGCAAAATCGTCACTGGGCGCAACCGGGGATTATGCGGAACAGTTGGCGATGAACATCCTCGCCATTTCCGATAATACTGGCAAAGCAGTTGATGAAGTTGCCAGCATGTTCATCACCACCAATGACGGCGCAAGCGAGGCCATCAGCAAGCTCATTGACGTGGGTTATGGCTATGATGATGCCCGTAAAATGGTGGAATCATACAAAGGTTCAGCCAACTTTACGGCGCTGAATAAAGACATCGATGAGCATCAGCGCAAGATCCTGAAAATTGGTGATGCGTGGACCGCAGCAGCCATCGACGTCAAAAACTATTACACCGGCGCACAGTTCGGCAAACAGGATGTTGCGCTTGGTGGCGCTATTGACCCATCCATGCGCTTCATTGGGCAGGCTGTAGATCTGCAGAACACAATGAATGAGTTGCGCATTCAGGGAAACAAAGAGGTTGCCGCATCAGTTGACTGGATCACCAAGGAGTATCTGGCAACTGACCGCGTGGCCGGTGCAGAAGACCGACTGAAACAGGCGAGAGAGCAGGCGCGGAAGATAGCCGCATCTGGCAATCAAGAGGCCATTACCCAGGCCAACAATCTGATCGCTTTGCGCGAGAAAGAAGTTGAGCAGGCGAAGAAGGCGCAGGAACCCAAGCAGAAAAAAGAGAAGGCTTACACGGAAGATGCCGCGACACGCTTGCTGGACCAGATTAACCAGCAGACAGCCTCTCTCATGGATCAATTGCAGGCCACGGATAAATTGTCTGCGGCCACAAAGCAGCGCATCAAGTTTGAACAGCAGATCGCCGACATCAAGACCAAATCACAGCTGACAGCAGACCAGAAATCATTGCTGGCTAACGCTGATGCAATTGAGGCGGCGCTGCGGCGACAGGAGATCATCCAGTCTCAGGTAACAACACTCGATGATTACCGCAAGATGCAGGAGCAGGTTAAGCAGAAGGATGTGCAAACCAATGACCTGCTGATTGAGCGACTGAAGCTACTGGATAAAGCTAAAGCAGCTGGTGCTACAGATACCGATGCCACACGCGCCAATGTGTTGCGCGCCACCAAGGCCTCGCTGCCTTCAAGCGTGACATCTGTGACAGGTGGCCTGAGCCCTACAGGTGGGCAGTTGTCGGGAACGTGGGATGGATTACAGGCGCAGACCAAGCAACTGCAGCAGGCGCAAACAGCGCTCGATCAATGGCAGCAGCAGCAGTTGCAAAGCTATCAGGCCTACTACCAAAACCGTTCTGATCTCACCGCTGAGTACGAGCAGCAGATCGCCGCCGTTCGCCAGCAATATCAGGACCAAAGCACAGCCATCAGCAGTCAGCAGAACACCATTCAGGTTGCAGCCACGCAGTCCATTATGGATAGCATGGTGTCGATCACCCGCGATGGTTTCGGTGAACAGTCAGCCATCTACAAAGCAGCGTTTATCGCCAACAAAGCCTATGCAATCGCTCAGGCAACGTTATCAATAAACCAAGGCATTGCAATGGCAGCCGCCAACCCATTCCCTTACAACCTTGTCGCCATGGCATCAGTCGCCGCCGCTACCGCCAGCATCGTTTCTAATCTTGCCTCGGTGAGTTCGGTAGGTTTCGAGAAGGGTGGCTACACCGGAAATATGGGCACGAAGTCAGTTGCTGGCGTGGTTCATGGTAAAGAGTTCGTCTTCGATGCTCCGGCAACCAAGCGAATTGGCGTCTCTAACCTTGAGGCGATCCGCAGCGGAAACCTTGATGCAACCTTGTCTAAGCCGGGATTCGGCACGGGAAACAATGAGGTGTCAGCAACTGGCGGAAACACCCAAACCAACCATATCAACCAGGTCATCAACATGCCTCAAAACTCAGGGATGACGCAGCAGGAGATGGATTCGGTGCTGAAGCGAAACAACAAGCAACTGGTGACCGAACTCAGTAACCAGACTCTGGAAGGCAAGGGGCAATTTGGTAAATCACTCAGGACGGCTCAGGGTCGCGGAAACAGGATGACATAATATGGCGATGGCAATTTATCCCCATGAGTATCTGCCGCTGCCATTGCAGGACGGCTATGGTTTTCAGCCAGTAACCCCGCTGTTACGTACACAGCTGACGTCTGGTCGAGCGAGGCAGCGCAGGCAGTACAAATCAACGCCTACACAGGCAAGCGTAACGTGGATGTTCACAACGGACGGGCAGTCTCAATATTTCGAGGCGTGGTACAGCGAAACCATTCACGATGGCGCAGACTGGTTCCTGATGCGACTTCAAACGCCGCGCGGGGTTGAGGACTACAAATGCCGGTTCATTGATATCTACGAGGGACCGACATTAGTAGCGCCGATCTACTGGCAGTTCACCGCAACGCTTGAATTGTGGGAGCGCCCAATCCTGCCGCCTGGCTGGGGCGATTTCCCTGACTTTGTGGTTAACCAGAGCATTATCGATCTGGCGATGAACCGGGAGTGGCCTGAAGCATGAACATTCTCGAAAGGCTTTACGCTTCTTCCGGTTCGGAAGTGATCATCCAGACAATGGAGATCAACATCGGCGGCACCAAATACTGGCTGGCCCAGAGCTATGAAGATGTGACGGCGACCATTGAAGATGGCTCGACACAGTTGTTTGAGGCTTGCGCGCTGGATATTGCATTACCGGCGCGCAATTCCGACGGCACCCAAGACCTGAAGTTTGCGATGAGCAATATCACTGGCTTAGTTTCGCGCACTATAAGGGATGCACTGAAGGATTTGTCAGGCGCGACCCTGACGCACAGAAGCTTTATTTCCACCGACCTGACTGGACCAGCGGAAGCGCCGTTCTCGATGACAATAAAGTCTGGTTACTGGACCAACACGGAAGTGCAAATCACCGCGGGCTTTATGAACGTGCTCGACACCCGTTGGCCTCGTTTCACCTACACCCTGAACAGATTCCCCGGCCTTCGTTACACCTGAGGTTCAAATGCTCAACATTGATAAATACCTTTCTGTCAGGTGGCAGATGGGCGGTCGCGTATACCCAATTCTCGACTGTTATGGCCTGGTGCTTGAGGTGCAATCCGACCTTGGCATTGATGTTTGGCCCGCATTCGATGGTCTTGGGCAGAAGGATATTGAGTCCGATGGCGCAGTGAGGGTGCGTGAAATAACTAAGCAGTGTGAAGCGCGTGAGGGGTCAGTTGCCGCTTGCTATAAGGGCGGCATGGTCACCCATGTGGCGATCGTCATTAAGCAGGATGGGCAACTGATGGTGATGGAAAGCAACCAGAAATCAAACGTCACTATCCTGTCACTTCCTCGGTTTGAACGAAAATATCCAAGAGTGGAGTATTACCTGTGACCATCAAAATATTCCCCTCGCGGCTCCCCGGGGAGCCTCTGGAAACGCACGAACACGCCGAAACCACTATCGACAAGTGGATGCGAGAAAACGTGAAATCCTACGAGGGTGACATGAAGCACCCTGTATCGATTGATCTGGATGGTGTGCTCGTCCCGGCGCGCGATTGGCCGACGGCGGTAATCACCAAAGACAGCGATGTGCGAATCTACCCGATCCCAGGCGTCTACATCGTGGCTATTGTGGCGGCTATTTACTCTATCTACGTGATGAGCACGATGGATACGAGCACCAAGGATACCGCCACAGGCAACCAATTGAGCATTGACCCGGCAAAGGCCAACTCTGCCGCCCTTGGAGACCCGATCCGCGAGGTGTTTGGCAAGTATCGCGTTTTCCCAGATTACGCTGTTCAGCCGGTTTCCCGTTTCGACTCCAGCGACCCAGAAATATTCCGCACGACCATGTTGTTGTGCATCGGCGTGGGTAATTTCAGCATCCCCCAATCAGGCATTCGCATAGGTTCGACTCCGGTTGCGAGCTTTGGTGATGACGTGAGTTACACCATCTACCCGCCTGGCGCCACAGTATCGGCAGATGCGCGATCGGAAAACTGGTGGTCATCGACTGAAGTTGGCGGCACAAGCAGCGGATCTGGACTTGATACAAACTCAACGGCGCCAGGTAGTATTTATGCCAGCTCCGATGCGGTACTGCTCGATGGCAACACAATCACCCTGATCGGAGTCACCACTGAAAATGATGATGACGATGATGATGATTCAGACGATATCAGCGTGCCGACATCGTGGGTAGAGGGAACTGTGTTAACCGTTGTCGCGCCTGACAGCTACGTCATCAGTGCTGACGGTGGTTACAGCGTTATCTATGGTGACTTCACCGAACTGGTTCCCGTTGTTGGAATGCCGGTTACGCTGACGTTTAACGATAACAGTTACAGCCTGTTTATTTCCTCATACACCGAAGCGGTGCCGCCCGTTCCGGGAGTCGGAGGAAGTGCGGCAAACATTACCGCAAACGCCGCGCCATCTACATACGACTTCACCTCAACGCCGTACACATTCACCATTACATGGGGCGGTTTTACCTACACGGTAAGCCTGGTGACAAACTATGTGACCATGAGCGGATTGGTTGATGCCATCACCGATGCGCTAACAGGATCCGGTTTAGTGGCAATCGACAGTTCTGGTAAGGTGGTAATTCAGGAAGAAAGCAGCCCATACACTGGCGGAACGATTGTTAATTCAACTTTGCCGGCTGCCGTGTTTGGTGACAACCCGGTAAACACTCCGGGAACTGCTTCAAGTGGTGGCGCAGCGGGTGTGCAGGCGCACATCACACTGGCCTACACCTCTGCAACAGGTAAAGCATTCACCGGCATTCCAGTGGGCACTCAGCGCCTTTCAGTGATGTACGGAGCAGGGCAGTTCATCATCACTTCTGTCGACGACACTACCGTCACCGTTAACCGCCTGGTTGCGACCGATGATGGCTCTACGGTTGTTGATTCGTCATGGCCCGGCTTTAACAGTCGCACGATACTGGACGCGGTTGTCTCTGGTGATAATGATGCCGAGAACTGGCTTGGGCCATTCCTTGCATGTCCCGATGGCGAAACCACCACCGTCATCGAAAACAATTTCATTTTCCCTAATGGTCACATCCAGTACAAAAACAATGGCAGCTCGCAATCGCACAACGTGCATGTGCTGGTCCAGTACCGCAATGCGGCAACGGGCGGCACGTGGAGTCAGGTTTCATACGACTTCAGGGGAGAAACCGCGAATGGCCATGGATACACGAAGCGCATTAGCGGCCTGGCGGCGGCGCAATATGAAATTCGTGTGCGCCGCACCACCAAGATCGGCGGCTCCAGAACAGTGAATAATCTCTACTGGCAGGCTCTCCGTTCAAGGCTGGCAAAGCGCCCATCGTCATATGCGGATGTCACCACTATTGCGCTGACCGTGCGCACGGGTAACAGGCTGGCGGCGCAGTCAGATCGCCGCGTCAATGTGGAAGCGACACGCCTGTATGATGGCTATGCGTCACGCTCTATCAGTGGCGCGCTGATGCACATCATGACCAGTCTGGGCATGACAAACATCGACACCGATACCATCACCGCGCTGGAAAACACCTACTGGACGCCACGAGGTGAGACGTTCGATTTCGAGGCCAACGACAGCAGCACCTCTGCACTGGATATTCTGCAGAAGATAACGAACGCGGGCATGGGTTACTTCCTTTTGTCTGACGGGCTGGCATCGGCTGGGCGCGAAGGCATTAAGGCGTGGACTGGCGTGATAACCCCGCAGGAAACCACTGAAGCGCTGCAAACTGCCTTCTCGGTACCGTCGCAGGATGATTACGATGGTGTAGATGTGACATACATCAACGGCACTACGTGGGCAGAGGAGACTGTGCAATGCCGAACAGCAGATAACCCGACACCCTCAAAGGTGGAGAGTTACACACTGGATGGCGTTCTGGATCAGGACAGGGCATACCGCATCGGTATGCGCCGCCTAATGAAGTATCTCAATCAGCGCCTGACGCACACAACAAGCACAGAAATGGACGCGCTTTGCTACAACTACATGGACCGCCTGGTGCTGACCGACGACATCCCCGGCAACAACACCATAAGCTGCCTGGTGGTTGATGCTTCGCTTAATGGCTCAGCGCTGACGCTGGAAGTGAGCGAACCGCTGGACTGGACATTCAGCAACCCGCGCGTGTTCTTGCGATTACAGGACGGAACGGCAACGCAGTTGCTGACGCCAACGCGTGTCGATGATTACACCCTGATAATGCCACTGACCAGCGCGCTTAATTATGACGAGTGGATAATGGATGATCCGGCTGTAGAGCCACCGCGCCTGATTTTCTGTTCATCCTCGCGCCATGGTTATGATGCAATTGTCTCAGAAATTTCACCCCAATCTGACGGCACCTGTCAGGTCACCGCCTCCGAATACCAGGATGCATTTTACGCTTACGATGACGCCACTTACCCTGGCGACGTAGCCTGAATATATAACCCGCTTCGGCGGGCTTTCTCTTTTATGAGGCCAGAATGAGCACATATAACACCGGCAACCCGCTGGGGTCTGCTGCTGCAAAAGATTTGTTCGATAACGCGCAGGGTCTTGATGTTGCCGTAAATGATACTGCTAACAGGGCTTGGGTAGACCGCTTAGGCATGCCTAGGAAAACATGGTATGGCATTGAGCAACAGGCAAATGATGCAATAAAAGCTTATGGTTACATTACCCTGGACAGCTTTGAGGATGGCAACACCTTAACCTTACCAAATCAAGTGTTGCGCTGGCTAAGTAATGGCGAATACTACAGATGGGATGGTGATTTTCCTAAGGTAGTCAGTTCAGGATCAACGCCAGATACCTCTGGAGGAATAGCAACCGGAGCATGGGTGGCAATAGGTGATGCAGCATTAAGATCACAACTTGCCGATCCAGAGGGAGCAATAAAATATCCAGAACTCCAAGTTGCCAGATGGATTGACGAAGTCAATGTTAAAGGATGGGGTGCGAAGGGGGATTATGATACTGATGATACCGCAGCCATAATTGCAGCTGATGCTTATGCAGCTTCACTTGGTAAATCATTATATTTTCCGTCTGGTGTCTACAGATGCTCTAATGGTATTGAAAAAAAATCACAAAATTGGATTGGCGATGGCGCCCCAAAAATGGGAACTTTCCCAGCAACAGAGGATGATAAAAGATTCCTTCGCCCGGGATTTAAATCACAGATACCTGGAAGTTCTTTAATATTTACAGGTTCAGGGGTAAATACTGCAAGCACAGTAAGATCATCACCGTATAACTCTTTCACATTCTGCGTTAAAGACGGATCAGGGAATAGCTCGCCATCTTCCATTCGTGATATTGGAATCATAATGGATATGGAAGTATTCGACTCCGCCGGAGTAGTTACCACCCCTTCTAATGACAATAGATCTTCATATGATGTTGGCCTTTTCTGCAACGATGTAACGAAAGGGTATATGTCACCAGTAGTTTTTGGATATTTCCCCGTTGCAGGTATTTTACATTACGGGACGGACCCTGATGGCACCACTTTTGCTAATGGTGCGTCCACAGGGGCAAATGGTTTCGTTATTCTAGGTACGGGTAGCGCAGGGCTTAGTCAGACTACTTGGGATGACTGGGAGTTATATGCAAACGACCACCACTCCAGACCAACTAATGTTGACCGAGGGAAATGCCTCGTAATTGATGGCGGCGGATATAGTATCAACGGCCACTATATGAGAGGGGGTAGAGTACAAAGCTATGCCTTAGATTTCATGGCATTATATAGCGCAAACAATGTTTCTTTCTCTCAAGTCGTATTCGAATTGCCTGATGTTGCTGGTGACCCTTACGCTTCTGACTCACGTATAATCAGCAATGGAACTGCTGGAGATGTTTATTTCTTATCATCTCGATTCACGGATAACCCCATCTACGGAACTGATAGGCTATCAGGCCAGATGGCATCGACGGCAACCTTGTTCATGGTTGGCGGACTTACCCTCAAAGGGGTTGAGGTCACAAGAAATAACACAACTACAAGGTTAAGGGCTGATGGAAGTGATAACTCCTTACAGTTATCACCGGATGCAAGTAGTGGAAGTGCGGGCTGGATAGCTCGTCGCAGAGGGGCATCAAGCGATGACCTCCAGTTCATGTACAATAACGTTCTTCAGGAATGGACTACTGTATCCGGGAAAAAAACTTTACGATCAGGCCTAGTTACACAGCAATCGAGATCTTCACCAGCAGCTCCAACAATAACCCTGCATAGCTCAGATACTACCAGCGGATTTTTCACTGATACTGCTAACAACATTGGTGTTGCAATAGGTGGAATAAAAGCATGGTACTGGGGGAGTGATTATCATTTCAGGCCGGGAGCTGATAATTCATATTCCATTGGGTCAGCCTCTTTCAGGCCATCAGTGATATATGCAGCAACTGGATCAATAAATACCTCTGATGAAACCCTTAAAGAGAGGATTGACATTACCGAAGCGGAAAAAAAAGCCGCTCTGGAGATAAAGTCAAACTTATGGAAGTATCAGTTTAAGGATTCAATCGAAGAAAAGGGTGCATCTGATGCCAGATACCATTTTGGTGTGGGTGCTCAAAGCGTTGGTGAAATACTTATTAAAAACGGACTAGATCCTGAGAAGTATGCATTTTACTGTCACGACAAGTGGGAAGATGAGACAAAAGTTGTAACTGCAACTAGAACATATGAATCAGATGATGGTGAAATAATTTCAGAGGAGTATGAGACAGGGGATGTTGAGGTTACATTGAAAGCAGGTGAAAGGTACGGGATAAGGTATGAAGAGCTGCTTTGCTTCATAATAGCAGCTCTTTAAATTGGTAATCGGTATGCTGGATTATACGTCGTCGGTGTAATTCCAGTATTCCGATTTTTCAACGCAACTTTCATCTGGCTTCATAAATGGTTCAGATAAACTCAAGTGAGGCCTTTCCCAGGCAATGTGTTTTCTTGTTATTCTTGCTGGAACTCCAGCAATAATACAATTGTTTGGGAATTTTTTCTTTACTATTGACCCCATCCCTACTATGGAACCATCACCTATTGCACTACCACCAAGCACCATAGCTCTCTCACCAACCCATACGTGATTTCCGATGGTAATATCTTTAGCTGGGTTAACTCTCTTACCTGTTCTTACATCAAAAATGGGGTGTGAGTCATCACTCCTTAAAATTATTGAAGTTGCAAACATGCAATCATCACCAATTTTAACTGTTGCAGCTTCTACACAGCTTATATAAATAGGGCTGCAAGTAACATTGTCACCAATAAGAACTTTGGAGTCCTGCCCAACCCTTATGATACCCTTGAATGGTATTTTAACATCTTTGTGATTTCCTATAACCAACTCACCATTGTCGCAGTCCATATGGATGATTACATTTGCAAGAAATGCACCTTCAGATATTGTTATTTTATTGTTTGAACCCCTGAAGAAAACAGTGCAACCCTCGAATTCTTTGCTGGTTGAAATGCTATTGTTGTTATTATCAGTGTACTCTTTTATTGAATCCAGTTTAACTATCGGCATATCAATAACCCATGGGTTTTAAAAGAACAATCATAGTTAGATTTATGCGCAACAATATGCGCATAAAAAGCAAAAAACATCGCTATTTCATTAGATTACAATCTGTTTTGTTCTGGATTTGCTTTGTTTATCTCAAACAAGAAGTAATCTTCACAAAATGATTTATAAGCAAAGCTACTTACTACTCCACCTACTGAAAAATTTCGTACTTCACCTAGTAGCATGTGTTCAATATCAATCGTTTCAGGATGCTTACGTAACACTCTGATCTTGTTATCAGATTCATGCTCAAAGCAAAGATTACCAGTGATTCCTTCTATCTGAAGTGACCCTTCCATATCAACCCCCCATCATAAAATTTAGAGCATTCTACAGTATAATTTATAAATGTATTAACATTAAATACATCACTCTATAGTGGCTTGCATTAAAAGATTCAATTAAATCTCCTTTCCAACCAACCCTTTCCCGCATCCCGGCAACCTTCCACTTGATCAGTCTTACCGATCAATAATACTGTATACATATACAGTAACTATCGGAGGGTGCGCCATGCCCCGCGACTACGAAATCATGATGGCTTTCAGGCAGGCGATTAAGCGCGACGCCGAGGGCCGGTTCACCATCAGTACACTCGACTTTGTGAAAGAACTTGACCGTATGAACTGGCATCACACACTGCGCGCTGCCAATAAGTGGATCGAAACGCACACGACCACATTCCGCGATATCTCAACCACAGATGGCGATGAACGCGTGTTTCAGGTGTTCAATCCAAACGGTGGAATGTGATGTTCGCTTTAGTTGATGTGAACTCGTTCTATGCCAGCTGCGAAACGGTTTTCCGGCCGGATTTGCGCGGCAAGCCTGTTGTCGTTCTTTCAAATAATGATGGTTGCGTAATCGCAAGGTCAGCTGAGGCCAAAGCCATAAATGTTCCCATGGGGGCGCCGTACTTCAAGCTGAAGGACGAGTTCAGAAGGCATGGTGTGCAGATTTTTAGTTCGAATTATGCGTTGTACGCTGACATGTCGAATCGGGTAATGACGACACTTGAGGATATGGCGCCATCTGTTGAGATCTATTCGATTGATGAGGCTTTCATGTGCCTCGACGGCATCAGCCGCATAGAGCCACTGGAAGACTTCGGACGCCGGGTTAGGGCGCGCATTAAGCAGGAAACGCACCTCACTGTAGGTGTGGGCATCGCGCCAACCAAGACGCTTGCAAAGCTGGCTAACCACGCTGCTAAAAAGTGGACCAAGACCGGGGGCGTGCTCGACCTGTCGAGTGTTGAACGGCAGAAAAAACTCATGGCGCTGGTCAAGGTTGAGGATGTCTGGGGTGTTGGCCGGCGCATCAGCAAGAAGCTGAACGCTATGGGCATAATCACCGCCAAAGACCTCTCTGAGCAAAGCACCTATATCATCCGCAAGCACTTCAACGTGGTGCTGGAAAGAACGGTGCGGGAGCTGCGCGGCGAACCTTGCCTTGAAATAGAAGAGTTCGCCCCGACCAAGCAGCAAATTGTCTGTTCCCGGTCATTCGGCTCACGCATCACCGATTACATGGAAATGCGCCAGGCCATTTGCGCTTATGCGGAGCGCGCCGCCGAGAAGCTGAGAGGCGAACGCCAGTTCTGCCGCCAGGTGGCGGTTTTTGTGCGCACCAGTCCGCACGCGGTGAATGAAATCTATTACGGCAACCAGGCCATGGGTAGCTTACAGACACCATCCAATGACACACGCGACATTATCCGGGTGGCTATGGAGATGCTCGATCGCATCTGGCTGGAAGACCGGCGCTATATGAAAGCAGGCGTCATGCTGGGCGACTTCTTCAGCCAGGGCGTGTCGCAACTCAATCTCTTTGATGAACACAAGCCACAGGCCAACAGCGAGGCGCTGATGCGCGTTGTAGACGGCCTTAACCAAAGCGGTAAGGGGAAATTATGGTTCGCAGGACAGGGCACACAGAAAGCGTGGGCAATGAAGCGGGAAATGTTATCTCCGGCGTACACCACACGAATTTCGGATCTGCCAGTGGCGCGATGATCGATGCGCCGATTCCGGCGCAGAAACTCATGGCGACCAGCACAACCTGTTACCTGGTGGAGTGGAAAGGGCGGAGTTGCATCGTTGACGAGAAGCGGCGGCCACAGAACGGCGACACCGTCTTACTGGATATGTCGGGCATGTATGAATGGGGGCATGCCTATATGCACCCGCGTCGAATCATCACCGATGATGGCCTGACTCTAGAAGATGACTTACTCGAGGATGTTTCGGTGGTGGGGGTTGTCACTCATGAAGTTACCGCGATTCATGCTCAGGACGGCTCACCCATATAAAAATAAAAGCCCGGTACTGGTGGGTGGCCGGGCTCAGCACAATCCGGTGCTAAACATTTCCAATGAGAGCATGGTCAACATCACAGGGAAGTAGAAGTGACAATTTGATGATAGGTGGGCATTGGCGAAAAACTAGCGAAGCGGCAAGAGCAGTTGCCATCGGAAGGCACACAAACACGTTTGGGGCATGGGTGGGGCAAGAAAGGTTGTCAAAATTCACCTAAGTTCGCGATCAAGCGATTCTTTTAACGGTCCAACCGGGATAAATCGGCGCTCCTGGACGATATTTGATGATTTTTAACTACCTGCCTTCACATTAATGATATGAAATTGTTATTGAAGTTGGCGGGACTTAACAAACATGGCGATTCGCAGGTCGCGAACGCAAAATCCCGTTTTCAGTGCAGGCCTGAAGTCGCTACAATAAACAAACACGAAGTGATGCTTTAAGGAAGGCAATAATGAGTACTGTTGAAAAAATTCAGCGCCAGATCGCAGAAAACCCAATCCTGCTGTACATGAAAGGTTCCCCGAAACTGCCTAGCTGCGGTTTCTCTGCGCAAGCTGTGCAGGCACTCTCGGCCTGTGGTGAGCGCTTCGCCTACGTCGATATTCTGCAGAACCCGGATATCCGTGCCGAATTGCCAAAAATCGCTAACTGGCCAACCTTCCCGCAGCTGTGGGTGGATGGTGAGCTGGTCGGCGGTTGCGACATCATCGTCGAGATGTTCCAGCGTGGCGAACTCCAGCCGCTGCTGAAAGAAACCGCTGAGAAGTATAAAGAAGCGGAATAAGTGAAAAGGCCGACAAATGTCGGCCTTTTCTTTGGCTGCTGATCAGGCCGATGCGTCGTCTTCTGGCTGCTCATCATTAAACGCCAGCGGCCAGCCGCCCAAACGTTTCCAACGATTCACCAGTTCACAAAACAGCGTTGCTGTTTGCTCGGTGTCGTACAGTGCGGAGTGGGCCTGTGTGCTATCGAAATCCATCCCCGCAGCCTTACAGGCTTTAGCCAGAACGGTCTGACCCAACACTAAACCACTCAACGCTGCCGTATCAAAAGTGGCAAACGGATGGAAGGGATTGCGCTTCAGGCTGGCGCGCTCGGCAGCGGCCATCACGAAGTTGAGATCGAAAGTGGCGTTGTGCGCCACAATAATGGCACGATTACAGCCGTGATCTTTGGTGCCTTTACGCACCATTTTAAATATCGCATGCAGCGCTTCATATTCACTCACCGCACCGCGTAATGGATTGGTCGGGTCAATGCCGGTAAAGGCCAGTGCTGCCGGATTGAGAATCGCGCCTTCGAACGGCTCCACGTGAAAATGCAGGGTTTCATCACGGTGTAACCAGCCATCTTCATCCATCTTGAGCGTGGTGGCTGCAATCTCTAGCAGCGCATCGGTTTGTGCGTTAAAACCCGCGGTTTCGACATCAATTACCACAGGATAAAAACCACGGAAACGTTGATGGAGAGCGTTTAAGGCGTTCGAATCAGACATCAGGATCTCATAGCTGGAAATGGGGCAGCGCGCATTATGGCAAAAAATACAGCGGGGTGCAGCAGGAGAGGGAGGTCAGCCCGCAAATTAGCAGGCTGACAAACGGGACTAGTGACCGAGGCCGTGACCGGCATGTTTGTTTTCGATCAGCTCGATTTTGTAGCCATCGGGATCTTCAACAAACGCAATAATGGTGGTGCCACCTTTGACCGGGCCCGCTTCACGGGTGACGTTACCGCCCACGCTGCGAATGCGCTCGCAGGTTTCCGCCACGTTATCTACGCCCAGTGCAATATGACCATAGGCATTGCCCAGATCGTATTTATCCACGCCCCAGTTGTACGTCAGCTCAATCACCGCGCCTTCACTCTCTTCGGTGTAGCCAACAAATGCCAGGGTGTATTTGTATTCGGTGTTTTCGCTCTGGCGCAGCACGCGCATGCCCAGCACGCGGGTGTAGAAATCGATTGAGCGTTGCAGATCGCCAACACGTAACATGGTGTGAAGTAAACGCATAACATCCTCTTTTTAAAAGTCATCAGGGAATGACAAAGACTATCAAGTATAGCCAGTTAACGCCCTGAAGAAACAGCACTGCCGCACATCCGGTGCGGCAGCTTGATTCTTACAGGGTTGGATAATCAGTGTAGCCTTCTGCGCCGCCACCGTAGAAACTTTCCGGACGCTGCGGATTCAGCGGGGCGTCTTGTTGCAGGCGAGCCACCAAATCAGGGTTAGCGATAAAGTCGCGACCAAAGGCCACGGCATCGATCAGGCCGCGAGCAATCAGGTCATCCGCTTTCTCAACGGTATACGCACCGGCACCAATGATCACGCCTGGGAAGATCGCGCGCACTTTCTCACGGAAGGCGTCGCTGTAGGGCTGACCACCGGCCCAGTCTGGCTCAGAAAGGTGCAAATACGCGAGGCCGCGTTTACCCAGTTCGGCGATATACCACAGCGCCGCTTCTTCTTCATCCGGGCCATTTTCCAGATTCTGGAACGCGCCAATCGGTGACACGCGAATACCGATACGATCGGCAGACCAGTTGGCAATTGCCGCATCGACCACTTCTAAGGCGAAACGGCCACGCTTCTCGATGGAACCGCCATATTCATCGGTGCGCTGGTTAGAACCTGGCGCCAGGAACTGGTGCATCAAATAACCGTGCGCAGAGTGCAGCTCCAGCAAATCGAAGTCGGCTTCACGCGCGTTGGACGCAGCCTGGCCAAAGTCTTTTACGATCTGCTGAATTTCCGCCACGCTCAGTTCACGCGGCAGGGAAGTATCTTCACGATAGACGCTACCATCTGCGGCGCGCAGTGAGGTGCGGGTACCGGCTGCCAGTGCGGAAGGGGCAACCGGTGCTTTGCCTTCTGGTTGAACGCTGTTATGCGAAATACGTCCGGTGTGCCACAGCTGAACGGCACTGTGACCATGGGCAGCATGAATGCTCTCGTTGACCACTTTCCACGCGGCAATTTGTTGTTGCGTATGCAGACCTGGTGCGCCTGCGTAGCCTTTCGCCTGGAAAGAAATCTGCGTGGCTTCGGTGATGATTAAACCGGCGCTGGCACGCTGCTGGTAGTACTCAGCCATCAGCGGGGTCGGAATATCGCCCGGCTCAATGCTGCGCAGACGCGTCAGCGGGGCCATAAATACGCGGTTAGGTACGGTAATCGCACCTACTTTAAGCGGGGAGAACAGCTGTTTACTCGCCATGATGACTCCTGTAAGTAGACCGGTCGTCTAGAAACTACGGTTTTTAAAAATCAGTAGCCAGTTAGCCACTGTTCGATGGTTTCGAGTGCCAGGCTAATCGGGCCTGGCTCACGGGAAATTTTGCTCTGTAGACTGGCACCGAGCCACAGCAAATAGCAACGTTGCGCCAGTTGCTGCGGCGTTTGCCCGAAAGGTAGAGCCTGTTCAGCTGCGACTTCGGTCAAACAGCGCGCATAAGCCGCAATCATCGCGGTTGCGCCATGTTGCAGCGCATCACGCATCGGCTCAGAGAGGTCGCACACTTCTGCTGATAACTTCACGCCAAGGCAGCCGACGATATGGCCCTGTTCGACGAACAAGGTTTCGCCATAGCGGAAGTGATTGAGCAGTCGTTCACGCGCGGGGATACCGGGCTGATTCAGTTGCTGCTCAACCTGCTGCAGATAGTTAACGAAATAGCGCTCCAGCAGCGCGACACCGAAAGCTTCTTTTGAGCGGAAGTAGTGATAAAACGATCCTTTCGGCACTTCCGCCAGCGCCAGCATCTCGCTCAGGCCCATTCCGGTAAAACCGCGTTGCAGGCAAACCTGCTCGCCAGTAGCGAGCAGATGTTCACGGGTTTCGTTGCGTTGCACAGTCTTGTTCATGGGCAGCAGGTTATTAGACCGGTCGGTCTAATGCAAACCTTATCCAACATGTTGGCACGATCTGATCATATCCAACTGCGGTTGATACTCGCTTGTCTGGACGTTGAACATGCCTAAAACCGTATGGAAAAGATTATCTTGCGACACTTTTTCACTCGCAGCCTGCTGGCGTAAACATGACTCATCAATATGATAGGCCGCGGCGTAACCCGGTGACATCCACATCAGCAAGGGAATGTGCGTCTGTTGTGAAGGAGCAAACAGATAAGGTGCGCCGTGCAGATACATGCCGTGCTCGCCAAGGGATTCACCGTGATCGGAGAGATACACCAACGCCACGTTGAAGCGATCGCTTAAGGCTTTGAGTTTATCAATCGTGCGACTCACCATATCGTCGGTGTACAGCAGCGAATTGTCATAGGTGTTGACCAGCGCCTGATGATCGCAATCCTGAATCTGATTACTGTCGCAGGTTGGTGTGAAACGTCGGAATGCCGCTGGATAGCGCTGGAAATAGGCCGGACCATGGCTGCCCATCTGATGCAACACAATGATGCCGTCGTTATGCAGGCTGTCTACGTAATTATCGAAACGGTGCAGCAGCACATCATCCAGGCAGAAACCGTCGTGGCAATATTGCGGCAATTTCCACTGTGTCATATCGGTGTGCGGGACGCGGTCGCAGGCACCTTTACAGCCACCGTCGTTTTCACGCCACAGCACGCTGACACCCGCGTGGGCAAGGATATCCAGCACGCCTTCCTGATGATGCGCCAGATTGGCATCGTAGTGTTCGCGCGGCATATTTGAGAACATGCAAGGCACTGAAATCGCGGTCTCGGTACCGCAGGAGCTGGCATCAGGATAGTAGATAACCTGCTGTTTTTTCAGTTCTGGGTTGGTTTCGCGCGCGTAGCCGCCCAGTGAGAAATTCTCTGCACGGCCGGTTTCGCCCACCACCAACACCACCAGCGTTTTCTTCTGGGCTTGTGCGATCAGCGGGCCTTTCTTCGCATCCTGGCCCAATTTCACCAGTGCCTGGCTGCCTTGCAGATAGCGCTGGTCGACGTAGTGACCGGTGCCGCTGACAATGTTAGCCGGGGTGATCATTTTCACCAGCCCTTTATTGTTGCGGATCAGTGAGGCGTAGTCTTTATAGAACAGCACCGCCATCAACAGGATAAGCAAGATGGCGCCCAGCGCACCCGCAAGACGTTGCAACAGGCTCCACCACCAGCGCTGTCCCGTTTTAATCCGCACCAGACAGATCGCCGCGACGGGCACGAGTCCCATCAACACCATCCACACCACATAACTGCTGCTGATCAGGGCCCCGGCCTCTTGTGCATCGGACTCAAACACGTTTTCAATCATGTTGGTGTCGATCACCGTGCCGAAGCTGTGCATGAAGTAATTGGCCCCAGCACTGACCAGCACTAAAGCGATCAGTAATGGCTTGCGAACATAGGGCCACGCCAGCAACGAGAATATTAAATAGAAAGCAGATGCTAGCACTACAGGAATACTGGCCGCGAACAGATAATCATGCAGGCGATCATAAGGGATGATCTCCCAGGCCCGCAGCAGAAACAGGGCGTTGAGAACGAAAGTAAAGAACAGGGCGGCAATCAGATTAAAGCGACTGGCATGGCACTGTGGCTTGTTCGGGAATTTCATGAAAACTCAATAGCAAAATGGAATGTGACAATCGTATGAATTCAATATGAGGAAAACCTTAACGTTCACTAAACACTACTGATCTAAAGGTTTACGTGCAGCGATCATTGGTAAATATCCATTACCGCCAGAGGATTCGATTGAAATGTCGACAAATGGCGTTTGCACTTTGCACAATGTGACTAAGCTGTTATCAATAAGGCGTGTGTGGTTAACACTGGAGTAGATGTGGCCGAGCAATTAGAGTTCTTTCCGGTTCCCAGCCCCTGCCGCGGAATTTGCCAAAGCGATGCGCGGGGCTATTGCCGCGGTTGCCTGCGTAGCCGTGAGGAGCGTTTTAACTGGATGAAGTTCACGGATGCTGAGAAACGCGATGTGTTGCGTCTATGCCGTCAACGCTGGTTGCGTCTACATCGCCAGCAAAAAGTGGATGAAAATCATGATCCGGAACAACCGTCGCTGTTTTAAGAAAACGACGATTGGTCTTTCCGTTATACTCCCGACCTGACAATCCGGATTCGTATTTAAGGGAGTGTATCGATGTTACAACAGCAAACTATCGCCCCACAGGGCCCCCTGTTTTCGCCGCTGATTGTCGGCTACTGGCGCCTGTTGGAGTGGGGGATGACACCGCAACAGGTGGTAGGCTTTATTGAACATCACCTGTCATTGGGTATCACTACTGTCGATCACGCCGATATTTATGGTGATTACGGCTGTGAGGCGGCATTTGGTGCCGCACTGCGTCTGGCGCCGGGACTGCGTGAAAAACTGCAGATCGTGACCAAATGCGGTATTGCCACTCGCGCCAAACCAGAGCACAAAATTGGGCACTACATCACTGAAGCCAGCCATATACTGCACAGCGCTGAAAACTCGCTGCAGCATTTCAACACCGATTATCTGGACCTGCTGCTGATTCATCGTCCTGATCCGTTGATGGACGCGGATGAAATTGCTGAAGCCTTTATGGATCTGCATCAGAGCGGCAAAGTGCGTCATTTTGGTGTGTCTAATTTCACCGCTTCGCAGTTCACGCTGTTGCAATCACGCCTGCCGTTTAGCCTGGTGACCAATCAGCTTGAGATCTCTCCGCTGGAACAATCCAGCATTCTTGATGGCACGCTGGACCAGTGTCAGCAGCAGCGCATGCGCCCGATGGCGTGGTCATGCCTCGGCGGCGGGCGTCTGTTTAATGATCCCCTTTATCAACCGCTGCGCGACGAACTCGAACAGGTGAAGCGCGAAACGGGCGCCAGCAGCATTGAGCAGGTGGTGTATGCGTGGGTGATGAAGCTCCCTAGCCGTCCATTGCCGATTATCGGGTCGGGTAAAGCGACGCGCGTGGCAGACGCGGTGGGTGCCTGTAATCTGACGTTGGATCGTCAGCAGTGGTTCCGCATACGCAAAGCGGCAATCGGTTATGATGTGCCCTGAAACGTAAAACTAAGTCAAATTACGGCAGCCCGGCGCATTCCAGTTTAGGATTAATGGGCATCTTAACCGTAAGGAGACGTTATGAAGAAAATCCTCATTGCCGCTGTGGCACTGGCCTGTGCTACGGCAGCGCAGGCCGCTTCTGAAGAGGTCACGCTGCATGAAGTGACCGCGCAAGGTATTGGCGCGGCGATTGGCAAGGTGACAATCAGTGAAACCCCGTATGGCCTGCAGTTCGCGCCCGCGTTAACCGGACTCAAACCGGGTATACATGGTTTCCACGTCCATGCTAAAGGCAGTTGTGAACCGGCAACGATTGAAGGAAAAGCCGTTGCTGCGGGAGCCGCTGGTGGACATTTTGATCCGCAGAACAGCGGGAAACATCTGGGGCCTTACGCTGACGGGCATCTGGGTGATCTGCCCGCTATTTTCGTCACCGATGATGGCAAGGCAGATTATCCGGTGGTCGCCCCGCGCATTAAAATGCTCAGTGAAATTAAAGGCAAAGCGTTGATGGTGCATGTGGGGGGCGATAATCATGCCGATCATCCGCAACCATTGGGCGGCGGCGGTGCGCGTTTTGCCTGTGGTGTGATTTAATCGCCAGGCGGCAGATAATCTGTCGCCTTTCTCTCTTCGCCTCGAAAAATTCTGCACCACTTTCCCGCTACACTCTGCGCCATATCCATCCTATGATGTTGATTCAGGAATAAAACCGCTCAGGGGCTGGAATGAAAACGCGTGGGATTTTGCTGTTATGTTTTTTGCTGGCAGGGTGTGACCAACCTAATGAGACACAGCTGAGGTTGGACGCCAGTCGGCAGTTACAGCGCACCATCGACACCAATCCACTGCGTGGCAGCTGTGAGAGCATCGCCCGTGGACGAGAATGGTTGACGCCGCGCACCCTGGAGCAATTGGAGGCCAAAGGCTGCCAGAATGTGTTGCGTAGCGCCACCGAGACCAACTTCACTCACACCGAAATCTTCCACCGTGCCCTGACCACCGTCTGTGGCGGTATACAAGGCAAAAGTTTCACTGGCACCACCCTCAATCGCCGCTTTATCTACTCATCAGAAGAAAAAGCGCTGGTGATTGAACCTATGACCGATCAGGACAAAACCCGTTTTGAGGGGCACAAAACCTTGCAGCAACTGCAGGACGATTTTGATCGTCAGATGACGCAATACTGCCAGTAATCAATCCGGTACCGCCTGGCTTAACTGAGCCAGAGAGCAGCGCAAGCGCCATAAAATTCCGGCGAGGGTGTTGGCTTCACTGTCTGGCTGTGTTTGCAGTTGTGAAATCATGGCTTCCAGCTCATCCAGTGTGGCCTGCAAGGAGGTGTGACGCACTCCGCGCAGGCTCATAATCCGTTGCAGATCTTGCAAACTGCTGTCTCGCACCTGGGCCAGCGTGGCGGAGGCGGGCTGCCATTCACGCAGTTGCCAGACGATATGGGAACAGTTGAGCAACACCACGCCCCAGCGCAGCAGCCAGACACGTGCCTGTTCATCCCGGCTATTGCTCAACTGGCTGATGTGATGATAAATCTGCGATTCAAAATGACTTTCACTTAATCGCGGATGTCGACGCAGTTGGTCGAGAAAGGCATGACGTAACGCGCGGATATGGCGACGGCTGCGACGAGCATCCGAACTCGGGCGCAACACTTGGAAGGCCATCCACGCCAGCATGACGCCGCACACTTTTGCCAGGTTATCGTTGAGGAAGCTTTGGTAATCCCAGTCCGGCGGGTTCGTTACCGCAATAAAAGACCCCATGAAGACAATAAACTGGCCCCACATTCCGGCGCGTTTTTTCTGCTGCAATTTGAAAAGTTGCAAGGTGATCAGCAGTGGAAACAGCACCAGCAGGAATTGCCATAAGGCGCTGATTTGCACCATCAGACCAAACTGCAGCAAAAAACTAAACAGCGACAGCCATAACAAGGTTTTGAGTAACAACGACACGCTGCCACTGGGTGAGGGCGCAGAGGAGTAAAGCACGCAGGCAATGGCGGTGAGCGTTAATGCCGCGGCACCAGCATCCCATTGGGTGCCAATCCAGAAGGCGCAGCCCAGCATGATCACACTGAAGGTGCGCAACGCGCTCCAGCCGGCTTCAGCACTGTCACTCTCGCGGGCTAGCGAGGGGGCATAAGGTGGTTGAAAACGGGTATCGGCATCGGCGCGTTCTATCAGGCGTATCCAGCGATTAACGTTGAGATAGACCCAGCAGAAATAGCGCAGGCGCTGTACAAACGCACGTTGGCGAAAATCGCCCGTCGCTTCAGGGGTAATGCTGCGTAAAATCAGCGCCAGGCGATATTTGTCGCACTGTGGCAGTGCCAACTCATGCAACAACTGCTGAATGGCGTTATACAGTTCTGGCGGAGCATCGGGCCAGTTAAGCAGCATGCGGCGCAGGCTGGAGAGCACGCTGGTAAGACGCAACTGCTGATGCAGAACATAATTGAGCACATTGTTTTGGCGTCGATAGCGGTAGTGGCTCCAGAACGCCTGAATACGCAGCAGGTTCATGGTGAGAATCTGGCTAATGACATTCTCATGCGCGGTACGCACATTGTCAGTACTGCTCTCTTGTAACAGCAGCACCGCGTGGTCGAGCAGACGTGCATGCATCTGACGTAGCGAGGTCATTAAGGTGTTGCCATCGGAGGTGCTGGGCAAAATCATCATCATCAGCCCGGCGCAAAGAATGCCCGAAATCACCTCGCACACCCGCGCCTGGGTGATATCCCACAGCTGAGTGACGTCCGTGATGTTCACGCTGCTGAAGGCAATAATGGCGGCGGTGTAACCGGCCAGTGAAAAAGCGTAGGCGACATTATTTTGATAGTGGTTGGCAATCCAGGTGCAGAAAGCCAGCCAACCGGCCATAAAGAAGGCGAACAGCCAGGGTTCGTTCAAGGTATGGCCCGCAATCAGCAGGGCAGCCGTAGCACCGAGCAGACTGCCGACGATGCGCCCCAAACTTTTGCTGATGGCGCCTCCCACCGTGGGAAAACTGACAACCGCGGCAGAGGTCATGGCCCAGTAAGGCTCGTCGAGTTGAAGGGCATAGGCGATAGTCAGCGCCAGACACATGGCGATGGCATTGCGCAAGGCATAGCGCCATTCGCCGCCGGTTGCCTTAATCCACGGGAGGTTTTGCCAGGCCAGCCACTGCAAATTCATCCTGACCTCAGTGCGCAATCGATATGGTGCAAGTGGTGCCTGCTACCAGCGGCACGCCATCGGGAATGGCGTCTAAGCGAATCCGCACCGGTACGCGCTGTGCCAGACGTACCCAAGGCACGTTGGGCTTGATATCGGGGACCAGCCCGCTGTCTGTCGAGACGCTTTGATCGTAAATCGCCCGGCCAATACTCTCCACTTTACCCTGCAACCTTGTGCCATTGCTGTAGAGCACAATGTCCGCTTGCGCACCCGGTTGGATATGGCGCAACTTGGTCTCTTCGAAATAACCCATCACGTAATAAGAGTGGCTATCTACCATAGCGAACAGCGGTGTGCCTGCCGTGGCGTAATTGCCTGGGCGCAGTGTGAGATTACTGATCCACCCGTCAGTCGGTGCAGTAATGGTGGTTTGCTGCAGATTCCAACGCGCCTGATCGAGGCTGGCCTGGGCCGCTTTGGTGGTGGCTGCCGCGGCGTTGGCTGTCAGGCGTGCGGCATCCATATCCTCTGCTGAGATGACGTTACGCGGCAGACTGGCTCGACGATTGGCCTCATGCTGGGCTTTGGCCAGGTCAGATTGTGCCTTGGCCAACTGCGCGTCGGCATTATCCAGCGCAATTTGCCATGGCACGGGATCGATCTTCAGTAAGGTGTCACCTTTGTGCACAAACTGGTTATCGCGGACGGCGAGTTCAATGATGCGGCCAGACACTTCCGGGGTGATATCCACCAGTTCCGCGCGCACTTTGCCATCACGCGTCCAGGGGGACTGCATGTAGTAATTCCACATCCACCAACCGGCAATCAGGGCCAGGGCAAACACCACCAGGGTGGAAAAGTATTTAAAAGGGTTGAATTTCATGGTGATTTATCCGAGGCTCAGTATCCACAGTGCGCCAGTGACGCACAAAACGAATAGGGAAAGATCCATCAAGGTGGGATGCCAGATGTCGCCAGAGTAAATCCAGCCGCGTAGCAATGGGTGAATCAGTAACCAGAAGAAGAAACCCAACAGCACAGCTTTGAACAGCGGCGGAAAGAACAGCGAAGCACCGAAAACCAGGTCGGTAAGCGGAGCGGTGGCGGAAAGTGCGGTTATGGACACGTGTCATCATCCTTCTTTGTCCCAGGTTCTCTCTCAAAGAAGCGTAGAAGAGAGCGTGCCGTCTGGCCTGAGATTTGTAATTTGTCCTGTAAACTCGCAGAATAGTGTAAAATCTGGCTTGATAGCTAGCAAGCTAATTATAAGGAGATGAAATGGATACGCCCCTCGGAACAGACCTGTCTCGCTTGGTACGCATTTGGCGTGCCTTGATCGACCAGCGTTTGAAGCCGCTTGAGTTAACACAAACGCATTGGGTGACGTTACACAATATTCATCAACTCCCGCCAGAGCAGTCACAGATCCAACTGGCGAAGGCCATCGGCATTGAGCAGCCTTCATTGGTGCGCACGCTGGATCAGCTCGAAGATAAGGGATTAATCACCCGTGCAACTTGCGCCAACGATCGTCGTGCCAAGCGCATTAAGCTGACCAAGCAGGCTGAACCGATTATCGAACAGGTCGAGAGCGTGATTGATGCTACGCGGGATGACATCCTCTCCGGCATCAGCCTGGAGGAGATCAATCAGATGGTGACGCTGATTGCTCGACTGGAAAAAAATATTCTCGAGTTACAAAACCGCGAGAAATAAAAAAACCGACGCACTGGCGTCGGTTTTTTTTATCTGTTCGCTTAGCGTGGTGAAACGGTCACCTGGCTGCCATTGGAAGCCATGACGACACGCTGGCCCACGGAATAGCGGCTTGCGGCCTGCTTCTGCACCACCATGATGGTGTTGCCATCATCTTTACGGATTTCCAGCTCAACGCCATCAGATTTGTTCACCGCACCCTGAACGCCTTGACCGGCCACGCCGCCAAGTACCGCACCGCCGGCGGTTGCCAGGCTACGACCGGTGCCGCCGCCAATGGTGTTACCGAGGAAACCACCCAGCACGGCACCGCCAATCGCACCAATCACGTTATTCTCATCCCCGCCCTGGATTTTAACCGGGCGAACCGACACCAGAGTGCCGTAAGAAACACTTTGTACTTGTTTGGCTTCGCTGGCGCTGTACACATCACCGGAAAGGGTATCGTTGCTGACACAACCTGCCAGCGTCAGGCCGGTGAGTGCCACGGCTACAAAACGCTTAATCATCAGAAAGCTCCTTAATGCAAAAAAACGCCATGTTCTCGTCCTCTACTGCAAGAGTATAAGACAGAAAGCTGGCAATTGACTCTATGTCCAAATATTACGCGGCTGAAGCAGAGGATAGACCATTGCCCCTCAACAAAAATTCAATTTCGTGCTGAAAATATTTTAGCGCTGAACAGGAGTGTGTCGCGAAGTTGAAAAGCGGAATTTTATCATAGAATTAGCCGCGTTATTTTGCCAGGCTAAACAAAGATGAATCACAGACTCGCGTGTGGGTAAGGAACCGCTATGAAATCAGGACGCTATATCGGCGTGATGTCCGGCACCAGCCTCGATGGCGTGGATGTGGTGCTGGCGGCTATTGATCAGCACATGGTCGCGCAACAGGCCAGCTATTGCCACCCGATGCCGCAAGAGATCCGCCAGCAGGTGTTGGCGATTTGTCAGGGCCAGTCACTCACCCTGTCCCAGCTTGGGCAACTCGATACCCGCCTTGGCAAGCTGTTTGCTGAAGCGGTATTGACCCTAATGCAGCAAGAGTCGCTGGAGGCCAGTGACATTATGGCGATTGGTTGCCACGGCCAAACGGTGTGGCACGAACCACAAAGTGACGCACCCAATACGCTGCAAATCGGCGATAGCAATCAGATAGCCGCTGCAACAGGTGTCACAGTGATTGGTGATTTCCGTCGCCGTGATATGGCGTTAGGTGGGCAGGGCGCACCCTTGGTGCCTGCTTTCCATCAGGCACTGTTAATGGATAGCGTTGAGCGGCGTATGGTATTGAATATTGGGGGCATCGCCAATTTATCCTTACTGATTCCCGGTCAGCCGGTGCGCGGATTCGATACCGGGCCAGGTAATATGCTGATTGATGCCTGGATTTGGCGTCACAAAGGGTTAGCCTACGATAAAGATGCGGATTGGGCGCGCAGCGGACAGGTGGTTCCTGCACTGTTGGAAGAGATGTTAAATGATCCCTGGTTTGCCCTGCCGCCGCCAAAAAGCACCGGTCGCGAATACTTCAACCTCGGTTGGGTCGAACGGCAACTGCAGCGTTTCCCTGCGCTGGCACCCCAGGATGTGCAAGCCACGCTCAGTGAACTGACCACGCTCACTATCGCGCAGCAGGTGCAACTGAATGATGGCTGCGATCGTCTACTGGTGTGCGGGGGAGGCGGACGAAATCCGTTGCTGATGGCGCGTCTGGCTGCGCATCTGCCCGGTACGGAAGTGGGTACCACCGATGCGGCGGGTATACGCGGTGATGATATGGAAGCGCTGGCGTTTGCCTGGCTGGCCTATCGCACATTATCGGGCCTGCCGGGCAATTTGCCTGCGGTGACGGGTGCGCGGGAAATGAGTGTGTTGGGCGCGATCTATCCCGCCAATACCCGACCAACACGTTAAGGAGTGAAAGATGAAAAAAATCGTTATTTTAGTGGGAAGTCTGGTGATGTTGAGTGGCTGCGGTATGCTGCACAAACAGGAACAGGCACCTCAGACGTTACGTTATCAGTGCGGCACTTTGCCCCTGACGGTCACGCTGGATAATCCAAAGCAGCAGGTTAGCTTTATTCTGGATGGCAAGCCGCTGACGTTAACACAAACCGTGTCAGCATCAGGGGCGCGTTACAGTGACGGGACCTATGTCTTCTGGTCAAAAGGCAACGGCGCTTTTGTTGAGCGTAATGACAAAATCGTGATTAATGACTGTGAATTGCAACATGCGGATGCGTCCGCCCAGTAACCAAGAGAACCAGCATGAGCGACAGTGACAGCTTGCAAAATATTGCCCATCTGCGTCGTGAGTACACCCGCGGCGGGCTGCGACGTAATGATCTGCCAGACACGCCTCTGGCACTGTTTGAACAGTGGTTAAAGCAGGCGTGTGATGCGCAGTTGCCCGATCCTACGGCCATGACGGTGGCCACGGTGGACAGCAATGGGCAACCCTATCAGCGCATTGTGCTGCTCAAGCACTATGACGATCGGGGAATGGTGTTTTACACCAATCTCGGCAGCCGTAAAGCGATGCAATTGGCGGATAACCCTCGCATCTCGCTGCACTTCCCTTGGCACTATCTTGAGCGCCAGGTGATGGTGCTGGGAGAAGTGGAGAAACTGACGCCCTTGGAAGTGCTGAAATACTTCAGCAGCCGCCCGCGTGACAGCCAGATTGGCGCCTGGGTTTCAAAGCAGTCGAGCCGTATCTCGGCGCGCGGTGTGCTGGAGGGCAAGTTCCTGGAACTGAAGCAGAAGTTCCAGCAAGGTGAGGTGCCGCTGCCCAGTTTCTGGGGCGGATACCGTGTCAAATTTCACACTATGGAGTTCTGGCAGGGGGGAGAACACCGTCTGCACGATCGCTTCCTCTACCAACGTGAAGACAATGGCTGGACGATTGACCGCTTAGCGCCTTAAAACTGCGTTTTACCCCCTATCAACGCTGGCGCAGTTGGCGTCAGCGCTTTATGCTATACGCCTCTTTTTTTTCGTATCCGCATCTCAGCGGAAAGCTGTGTACCAGCCTAGGTGCAGTCTGATCAATTTGGAGTCAGTGATGACCAGCAGTAACCTGATACAACAATTGCAAGAAAGGGGCTTAGTCGCCCAGGTAACGGACGAGGAAGCGTTAGCAGAGCGACTGGCGCAAGGGCCAATTGCACTCTATTGCGGCTTCGATCCGACCGCTGATAGCTTGCATTTGGGCCATCTGGTGCCGCTGCTCTGCCTGAAACGTTTTCAGGACGCCGGACACAAGCCGGTCGCGCTGGTGGGTGGTGCCACCGGTCTGATTGGCGATCCCAGCTTTAAAGCAGCAGAACGTAAACTCAACACCACCGATACCGTGGGCGAATGGGTTGAGAAAATTCGTCACCAGGTGGCGCCTTTCCTTAACTTCGATTGCGGTGATAACAGCGCCATCGCGGCCAATAACTACGACTGGTTCGGCGGCATGAATGTGCTGACCTTCCTGCGCGACATCGGCAAACACTTCTCTGTTAACCAGATGATTAACCGCGAAGCGGTAAAACAGCGTCTGAACCGTGAAGATCAGGGTATTTCATACACCGAGTTCTCTTACAACCTGCTGCAGGGTTACGATTTTGCAGAACTGAACAAGCGTTATGACGTGGTGCTGCAGATTGGCGGTTCCGATCAGTGGGGCAACATCACTTCGGGTATCGACTTAACGCGTCGTCTGCATCAACAGCAAGCCTGGGGCCTGACGGTTCCTCTGATCACCAAATCAGACGGCACCAAGTTCGGTAAAACCGAAGGTGGCGCGGTCTGGCTCGATGCCAAGAAAACCAGCCCGTACAAGTTCTACCAGTTCTGGATTAATACCGCGGATTCTGACGTCTATCGCTTCCTGAAGTTCTTCACCTTCATGAGCATTGAAGAGATCAATGCGCTGGAAGAAGGAGATAAAAACAGCGGTAAAGCGCCACGCGCCCAGTATGTGTTGGCAGAGCAGGTGACGCGTCTGGTACATGGCGAAGCGGGTCTGACAGCAGCGAAACGCATTACTGAAAGCCTGTTCTCTGGCAGCCTGAGTGAGATGACCGAAGCGGACTTCGAGCAGTTAGCGCAGGACGGTATGCCGGTGATCAATCTGACCGCCGATGACGATCTGCAGCAGGCGCTGGTTGCCGCTGAACTGGTGCCTTCACGCGGGCAGGCGCGCACCATGATCGGCTCTAACGCGGTGTCTCTGAACGGTGAAAAACAATCTGATGCCGAGTATCGTTTCAGCGAGAGTGACAAACTGTTTGGTCGCTTTACGCTGTTGCGTCGCGGTAAAAAACACTACTGCCTGATAAACTGGCAGTAAGGTTCGAGGGCCGGTTTCCGGCCCTTTTTTATGGCAAGGCAGTACAGGGCAATAATGAAAAATATCCTCGCAATCCAGTCTCATGTGGTTTACGGCCACGCTGGTAACAGCGCCGCCGAATTCCCAATGCGTCGCATGGGCGCAAACGTTTGGCCGTTGAACACGGTTCAGTTCTCGAATCACACGCAATACGGTCACTGGACCGGCACCGTGATGCCCGCTACCCATCTGACGGATATCGTCAAAGGTATTGCGGCGATCGATCGCCTGAAGACCTGTGATGCGGTGCTGAGTGGTTATTTAGGTTCTGCGGAGCAAGGCGAGCAAATTTTAGAGATCGTGCGCCAGGTAAAAGCGGCCAACCCGAATGCCTGGTTCTTCTGCGATCCGGTGATGGGGCATCCTGAAAAAGGCTGTATCGTTGCGCCAGGCGTTGCGGAGTTCCACTGCAAGATGGCGATGCCCGCCAGCGATATCATCGCACCAAATCTGCTGGAGCTTGAAATGCTCAGCGGCTATGAAATCGCCAACGTTGAGCAAGCGGTGGTGGCGGCTCGCGCATTGGTCGCGCAAGGCCCGAAAGTGGTATTGGTGAAACATCTGGCACGCGCTGGACGTCGCAGCGATCGCTTTGAAATGCTGCTGGTGACGGCTGACGAGTGCTGGCACATCAGCCGCCCGCTGGTGGATTTTGGTGTGCGCCAACCGGTCGGTGTGGGCGATCTCACCAGTGGTCTGCTGTTGGTCGACTTGCTGCACGGTAAATCACTGCAGGATGCGCTGGAACACGTGACGGCGGCAGTGTATGAAGTGATGCTGAAAACCCACGAGATGGGTGAGTACGAATTACAGTTGGTGGCGGCACAGGATGCGATTGCCCAGCCAACCCAGCATTTCGCCGCAGAAAAGCTGTAAGGGCGGCCTNAAGTGATGCTGAAAACCCACGAGATGGGTGAGTACGAATTACAGTTGGTGGCGGCACAGGATGCGATTGCCCAGCCAACCCAGCATTTCGCCGCAGAAAAGCTGTAAGGGCGGCCTTGGGCTGATAACAGCCACTTGAGCGCTTATATCGGTGCGCATGAATGCGCACCCTACATCGACAATGTGAACGTAGTGTAGGGTCGCCATTGATGGCGACCAAAACGCGAGCGCTTAAACCAGCCCTTCCGCTTTCAACGCTGCCTGCACTGCAGGACGTTCAGCGACCCGGTTAAACCACGCTTCCAGCGCATCCAGCCCACTCAGATCCAGCTTGATGGCTTTTGCCCAGCGTGTCACCACGAACAGATACACATCGGCAACGGTATAACGCAGGCCCATCAGCCACTGCTTATCTTCCAGCGCTGCATTCACCGCCTGATATTTCTTCTCAAGCTGCGCACGGACAATCGCTTTGTACTCTTCTGGCGTGTCCGGACGGAACAGTGGAGAGAAAGTTTTGTGCAGCTCACTGCTGACAAAACTCAGCCATTCCAGCGTGTGATAGCGTGTCAGGCTACCGGTGGGTGCCAGCAGATTACGATCCGGTTTGAGATCCGCCAGATACTGCACAATCGCCACGCCTTCGGTCAGCAAACTACCATCATCAAACTGCAGCGCGGGAACCTGTCCTTTCGGGTTAATCTGCCAGTAATCTTCTCCCAACTCGGTGACTTTCTTCTGCAGATCGACATTCACCTGCGTAAAGTCCAGCCCGCATTCACGCGCAACGATGTGCGGTGACAGCGAACAGGCACCGGGCTTGCAATAGAGTTTCATCATGGCTTCTCCTGGAGTGTTGTAGTGATCGAAACAGCATAAATCTGCAAAAAAATTTTACCAGTGACAGCGATCAGGAATCACCGTCTGGGTTGCGCTTTTCTGCCGTGAAGCAGGGAAGCGAAGGCAACTGCTCAAGGGCAAAATCCCAAAATTGACGGACCTTGGGTGTCATATTCTTCACGCGCTGCGCCACCAGTTGGACCGGCAAGGGCGCGGGTTCCCACTCAGGTAATAAACGGACCAGCTTTCCGTCATGCACGTCATCCAGTACCTGATAAGAGAGCAAACGTCCGATGCCCTGGCCGCCGCGCAGTGTTTCCAGCTGGCTGGCAATATCATTAACACGTAAACGGGGGAAAATTCTCACCCGGAGATCGTGGGCGAAGCGCCACTCTCGCGTGTGGCGCAAGCTGGTGATCAGCGCATGTTGCTGGAGTTCAGCTGGATGAGTGGGCACACCGGCCCGCTGTAAATAATCGGGACTGGCGACTAGCGTAGAACGCACGCTCCCTACCTGGCGCGCCACCATTGAGGAGTCCTGCAGCTCACTTATGCGCAGGGCGATATCCAGCCCGTTTTCAATCAGATCCTGATAGCTGTCGCTGAGCACCACTTCGATTTGCATCTCCGGATGCTGCTGCAGAAACGCATTCACCAGTGGCATCACGTGGAGGCGACCAAAAGGAACGGGCGCGGTGATGCGTAACAGCCCCTGTAAGCCGCTGTGGTGCGCGCTATCCAGCGCCTTTTGATAATCACTCAGCAACTGTTGCGCCTGTTCAAACAGCTGCCAGCCGGCTTCAGTGGGTGCCAACTGACGGGTGGTACGCTCAATCAGTGTGGTACTGAAGCGTGATTCCAGGGCATTCAAGGTGCGCGTGATCACCGGAGGAGATCGCTGAAGAAGGCGTGCAGCGCCTGCCAGGCTACCTTGCTGAATCACCGCGACAAAAATCTGTAGCTCTTCAAACCTATCCATGATGATGCCAGCTCGGTTAACAGGGTGCCGTCATCATGCGTTTAATGAGATAAAAAGCGAAGCTTTGGTAGCAGGAAACGTTAAAGAAGCGGGAAGAAAAGGCGGGGGATGTTAAAAAGCCGGGCATTTGCCCGGCTTTCTGGTCTCAAACCTTATTACTGATTGGCGTTAGCGCTTTTCAGTTCCGGTTGAGTAGCATCATTTTGCGTCATGCGATTCAGCAGTGGCGCAGTGATCAGCATCAGGATGGCGATAGCGCCTGTAGCGATACCAATCTGCTGGAACACGTGGCTATACACAGCCAGCGAGGCATGTGGGTCAGTCACATCATTTGGTACTGCCATCAGGTTGGCCACTTTACCGGCAATCATTGCTGCGCCAGCGGTGGTCAGGAACCATGAACCCATGATGAAGCCCATCAGACGCTGTGGTACCAGCTGTGCAACCATCGCCAGACCCAGACCCGAAATCATCAACTCGCCAATACTCTGCAGCGCATAACTGATGATTAACCAGTTAACTGAAACGATACCGGCATCGTTAGCGAATTTGGCGCCAAACGGCAACACCAGGAAGGCGGCAGAACACAACACCATACCAATCGCGAATTTGTGTGGCATCGGCAGTTTGTCGCCCAGCTTGTTATAAACCGCAGCCAGAATCGGGCTCGCCAGCATGATCCAGAACGGGTTCAGCGCCTGGAACTGCTCTGGCTCAAAGGTGATACCCAGAATCGCATGCTCAACGTTGCGGATGGCAAAGAAGTTCAGCGAGGTTGGCATCTGCATGTACAACACGAAGAAAACAATCGCTTCCAGCATCAACAGGAAGGCGACGATCATTTTACGACGTGCGGCGCCTCTCAGCGCAAAGGCTTCCTTGGCAAACACCAGCACGATACCGATGGCAATCACGCCCAGCGCCATACGCGCGATGCTCTGGTGATGCAACAGCCAGGCGGCGATGGCAATCAGGACCACCACGGCAACCAGCGTCATCAGCAGCTTGCTGACATTCAGCGGGGCGAAGTCTGGTTTAGAACCGTAGTTTTTCACCAGACGCTGGCAGAACAGGAAGTTCAGTAGCGTAATCACCAGCCCAACAACCGACAGCGAGAAG
This sequence comes from Pantoea sp. CFCC18177, assembly GCF_059412425.1. Classification (NCBI taxonomy): domain Bacteria; kingdom Pseudomonadati; phylum Pseudomonadota; class Gammaproteobacteria; order Enterobacterales; family Erwiniaceae; genus Pantoea; species Pantoea sp. CFCC18177. The sequence goes on along the minus strand of NZ_JBNBPL010000027.1, from coordinate 15,665 downwards.
GCCGCGCCCCAGCCGTAATGGGCAGCCAGCCACGGAGTCAGCATCATGGAGAACAGCGAACCGATATTGATCGACATGTAGAACATGGTGAAAGCACCGTCGATACGCGGGTCATCTTTCTCATAGCACGTTGAGAGTAGAGACGATGGGTTCGCTTTAAACAGGCCGCTACCGACGGCGATGGTCGCCATACCCGCGTACACCATGGCGGTATCGTGGCCGGAGAAGGCAATCAGCGAATAGCCTAATGCCAGTACTATGACGCCGAGAACGATCACACGTTTGGTACCCAACACTTTATCGCCCAACCAGCCGCCGATGGCGACCATACCGTAAACCAAGGCGCTGAAAGAGGTGAACAGGGTGATGGAGTCCGCTTCGGTCATCCCCAGTTGTTTCACCAGGTAAACCGCCATGATGGCTTGCAGACCGTAGTAGCCAAAACGCTCCCACAGTTCGATGGAGAAGATCAGATAAAACGCTTTCGGTTGCTTGAAGGCGTTGAGGCTTACTGCCTCGTCAGTGTGTTTGTTTGCAGTTGACACGTGTACCTCAGTTTATACATAGCCTGTTTTACGACAGGAATTAAGTCTGCGTCGGGCTGAGTCATCCCGCGCAACATTGTTATTAGAAAGGAAAAACGGCGCCTAATTTGGCTGAATCAGGCCATCAGGGCAAGCATTTTCTGCACGCTGAAATACTTGTAACAGGTAGGGTTAATGCCGTTATAAGAAGTTGTAAATCAGTGTTAAATATTGCTGAGTGGCATTATATCAGAATAAATCTGTCGGCTGGAGATCTGAAGGATCATTTTCCTGAAATAAACCGCTTAATCGGTATTATACAGAACATAACCCTATATATGATTATTTATACCGTCATTACGTCCATGCAAGCTTAATATTTGAGCACAATAGGTTGATTAATGAGCGTAAAGCGCAGCCAGAAGTTTCCAATAGTCTAATTTGTTGATCCTGCGCACATAATTGCGAATTAATTAAACCAGTAAAAGAAGTAAACGTTTGCGTAGATGACATCTGGCGAGTAAATCACCGTTAACAGCGTGGTTTAACCGCATAAAATGTAGGCTTGCAGTTAAATGCGCGAATGCGAAAACCTGATTCATCGCGCCGAACTCCGTTTAGACAGCGACTCAACTTTGCTGTAACCTCGTTTTTTCCCTGAAAGGAAGTCATCATGACGCAGTCCGTTCGTGTCGCCCTGATCGGCGATTACCGTGCCAATGCCGTTGCACACCAAGCCATCCCTCCTGCTGTTCAGCTCGCTGCAAAATCGCTTTCACTCCACGTCACCGCCGACTGGATCGCCACCCCTGAAATTGATCAATGCAATTTGGCCAATTACGATGCCATTTGGGTAGTGCCAGGCAGCCCCTATCTTAATGATGAAGGTGTGTTCGCCACGATCCGTTGGGCACGCGAAAACCACAAACCCTTCCTCGGATCCTGCGGGGGGTTTCAGTATGCGATAGTGGAGTACGCGCGCCATGTGTTGGGTTGGGAAGATGCGTCCCACGCGGAAACCGACAAAGAGGGGCGCTGGGTGATCGCGCCGCTGGCCTGTTCGCTGGTGGAACAGCGCGGGACGGTGACCTTCGAACCGGGATCGCGTATCGCGCAAGCCTACGGTGCATTAGAAAGTGATGAAGGCTATCACTGCAATTTTGGCGTGAATCCGGAATTCAGCGCTGCGCTGGCCAGCAAAAACCTGAATATCATCTCGTGGGATTTGGACGGTGACGTACGCGGTATAGAGTTGACCGACCATCCGTTCTTTGTCGCGACGCTGTTCCAGTCAGAACGTGCGGCGCTACAAAACCGTTTGTCACCGCTGGTTGTTGCCTGGCTGCAAGCTGCAGCGCAATAAGCTCAGAGGAAGGCCTTTAGGCCTTCCCTATATTGACTCATCAAAACACAACAACGGTTTCCGTGCTCGACCCGACTGGTGATAACAGTCGATCGCTGCGCGCCACTCCGTCAGGGGGAATATTTCCACCTCGCCACAATCACTGTTACGCAACAACGGCCAGAGTTGCGCAAACAGGTGCTGCCACTGCGTCATGCCAATCTCACCCAATGTGTGCCGAACATGGAACCAGTGCAGTGCTGGCCGGGCTGCTTTTACCTGCACCGGCTTGCCGCTGAGCACGCCATAAGCGACAAACTGCGCATTTTCATTAAGCTGTTGCCAAATCAACTGCCCGACATCACCGCCCACCGCATCAAACACCACGTCTGTGACAGCGCTGACGGCCTTCAACGCATCTCGCGCTGATTCCTGTATGGGCGTCATACCCATGGCCTGCAAACGTACAGCATGTTCGGCGGCACGAAACACCACCACCACCTGGTTTGCACCCTGACGCAGGGCCCACTGCGCCAGCAACTGTGCGCAGGTAGAACCGCCAGCGGTGATCAACACATTTTTTCCGGTCACGGGCCACTGTTGCAGCATCAATAAGGCGGCAAGCGGATTGATATAGGCGCGGGCAGCAAGCTGATGAGGAATATCGTTGGGCACAGCGATCGCAAGCCGCGCATCAATATCAACATAGCGCTGCCAGCATCCAGCGCCGCGTAACGGTAATACGCGTTGCCCTAAAAGGTGTTGCATCTCTGACGATGCCTCAATAACGGTGCCGACACCTTCATAGCCAGCCACCAGCGGTGGCGCAACACGATGGCGATAGGCACCGGTAATCGGGATCAAATCGGAAGCGTTAACCGGCGCGAAGTGCATTTGCACGCGCAGCATCCCCTCGGCAAGCGGGGATAAGGGGGAGGATTCCAGCATCAGGACTTGGGCAGGATCGCCGAATTGCCGATACCAGAGCGCGAGGTTGCGCTCGGGTAGCGGCAATGCGTCAGAGTTCGGTTTTGGCGTCAAACTCACACAAATCTTCAATCAGACAGGAACCACAGCGTGGTTTACGCGCCACACAGGTGTAGCGACCGTGCAGAATCAACCAGTGGTGGCAATCCACTTTAAAGGCTGAGGGCACCACTTTGATCAGCTTATCTTCCACTTCTTCGACATTCTTTCCCGGTGCAAAACGGGTACGATTGCTGACGCGGAAAATATGGGTATCCACAGCAATGGTCGGCCAACCAAAGGCGGTATTTAACACCACGTTGGCGGTCTTGCGCCCTACGCCCGGCAGCGCTTCCAGCGCGGCACGGTCTTCCGGCACTTCACCGCCATGTTGCTCAATCAGAATACGGCAGGTTTTAATCACGTTCTCAGCCTTGCTGTTAAACAGGCCGATGGTCTTGATGTACTCTTTGACGCCATCTACACCCAGCGCCAGTATCGCCGCTGGGGTATTGGCGACCGGATAGAGCTTAGCCGTGGCTTTATTGACACTGACGTCCGTGGCCTGCGCGGAGAGCAGTACGGCAATCAACAACTCAAACGGCGAGCTGAAGTAAAGCTCAGTGGTAGGGTGCGGATTCTCATCACGCAGGCGTGTGAGAATTTGCAGACGCTTATCTTTATTCACACTGCCTTCCCGGTTTCACCTTGCGGTGCGGCTTCAGGGGCAGCGGCACGATGAGCCGCACGCTGTTTCATCTTTTGATCGATCAGGTATTTCCCTGCAAGCAACATTCCCAAACCGATAAAGGCACCCGGTGGCAGCATCGCCAGCAGCATCGGTGAATCAAAATGGAACACCTCAATGCGCAGCGCTTTGGCCCATGGCCCCAGCAGCTGATCGGCACCGTTGAACAGGGTGCCACTACCAATTAGTTCACGAATCGATCCCAGCGTGACCATGGCACAGGTTGCCCCCATGCCAATGGCAAAACCGTCCAGCGCCGAGAGCGGGATGCTGCTTTTTGATGCCACCGCTTCAGCACGACCCACAACGATGCAGTTGGTTACGATTAAGGGAATAAAAATCCCGAGTGACTGATAAAGTCCGTAAGCGTAGGCATTGATCAGCATCTGAACGCAGCTCACCACCGAAGCAATGATCATCACGTAGATAGGAATACGGATTTCAGCTGGCACCCAACGTCGGGAAGCAGAGATGGCACTGTTGGTGATGGTCAGCACCAGCGTGGTGGCAAGACCCAGTCCAAGGGCGTTAGTGGCTGTTGATGTCACGGCCAGCAGCGGGCACAGGCCCAATAGCTGCACCAGGGCGGAGTTATTTTTCCACAGGCCACCGACCAGTAGGGTTTTGGCTTCACTCATTGGGCATCTCCACATTCGGGCAGCGAAGCGAGCTTCGCTGGCAACGTTTCAATCAGCAGGGCAGTGCGTTTGGTGGCATTGACCACCGCGCGTGGTGTGATAGTCGCACCCGTAAATTGGTCGAATTCACCGCCGTCTTTTTTCACGGCGAAATTCTTATCGTCGGCGCCGTGCACCACTTTACCGTTAAAGCTATTAATCCAGTCCGAAATACGCAGCTCGATTTTATCGCCAAGGCCGGGGGTTTCATGATGTTCGACCACGCGTACACCCAGAACTTTGCCATGAAAGTCGGCACCAACCAGCATCTGAATCGCACCAGAATAGCCGTCTGGCGCGGTAGTCTCAAGCGCCGCCGCAACGGGTTGATCGCCTTTGCGTGCCAGATAGAGATGATGGGGTTTATCATTACCCAACGCGGCGGCATCCGTGACCAGAAAACACTCCCGCTGGATGTGGTTGTCATACAGATCGGTCGGCACCACCTGATCGAGCAGGTTTTTTTGCTGTAAGGCCGTTTGGTGCTCCACCGTCGGCTTGGTGACATAGTTCACCACGGCCGTCACGCCGGTGGTGATCACGGCAAATGCCGCCAGCGTGACCGCATTTTTACGAATAGCTTCGATCATCTTCAATCCTTGCGATGGCCGTAAACGCGCGGCTGGGTGTAGTAATCAATCAGCGGTACGCAGATGTTGGCCAGCAGTACGGCAAACGCCACGCCATCGGGATAACCACCAAAGCTGCGAATCAGCCACACGAGTAAACCAATCAGTGCGCCATACACCAGACGACCACGATTGGTGGTTGATGCCGTAACCGGATCGGTGGCGATGAAAAACGCGCCCAACATGGTGGCACCGGAGAACAGATGAATCAGCGGTGAGTTCAGCGATTCAGGTGAGAACAGCCAACCGAGGGTGGCACAAAAAGCCAGTGAGACCAGGAAGCTAACCGGGATGTGCCAGCGAATCGCATTCTTCGCCAGCAGCAACATGCCGCCTAACAGATAGCCGAGGTTCACCCACTGCCATCCCAGACCCGCCAGCATGCCAGTGTAAATTGGCTCAGCCAGCAGCTGCTCTGCGGTGTGTCCCGCACGCAGACCGGTTTTGAACGTATCCAGCGGTGTGGCCTGGCTCACGCCATCGACGCCAAGTTGCAGCTGTTGCATGGTTTCCCCCGCCAGCGTGTGGTGGGTGAAAATCATACTGAGCGAGTCCAACAAGCCAGGTTTAATCGCCTGTAACGTGTCAGGCGGCATCCAACTGGTCATCTGTACCGGGAACGAGATCAGCAACACCACATAGCCAACCATCGCCGGGTTGAACGGGTTCTGCCCCAAACCGCCGTAAAGCTGTTTAGCGATCACGATAGCGAAGACGGTACCCAGCACCACCAGCCACCAAGGGGCCAGCGGCGGCAAGCTAATGCCGAGCAGCAGTGCAGTCAGTAACGCGGAATTATCGCTCAGCGTTGGCACGACCGGCGCTTTACGCAGGCGCAGAATGGTACCTTCGGTGATCCATGCGGTGGCTGTGGCCAGTAACACCTGAATCAGAAAACCAATGCCAAAGAAATACCATTGCGCGGCCATCCCTGGCAGCGCAGCCAGCACCACCAACAGCATGATATTGCCAGTGCTGCGGCGGTTATGGGTATAAGGGGAACTTGCGATACGAAAAGCCATTTATTCCTCAGTCGTCGAAGGCTGCTGCTGCGCTTTACGCGCTTTGGCACGGGCGACCGCGGCAGCAATTGCCGCTTTGCGTGGGTCGGCGGAGTCAGGAGAGGCAGCAGCCTCCACTTCAGGGGATGATTCAGATTTCACTTCGGCCTGCTGTGCGGCTGCGGCTTTCTTGGCTTTCGCACGCGCAATCGCCGCTTCGACGGCGGCTTTACGCGGATCGACCTCAGCAGCAGGTACATCAGCCGGTTGTTCAGCGGCTGCGGCTTTCTTGGCTTTCGCACGTGCAATGGCCGCTTCGACAGCGGCTTTACGCGGATCGATGTCAGCAGCAGGTGCATCAGCCGGTTGTTCAGCGGCGGCAGCCGCTTTCTTGGCTTTCGCACGCGCAATCGCTGCTTCGACGGCGGCTTTACGCGGATCGACTTCAGCAGCAGGTGCCTCATCGGGTTGTTCAGCAGCAGCAGCCTTCTTGGCTTTCGCACGCGCAATCGCCGCTTCGACAGCGGCTTTGCGCGGATCGACATCAGCAGCAGGTGCTTCTACCGGTTGTTCAGCGGCGGCAGCCGCTTTCTTGGCTTTCGCACGCGCAATCGCCGCTTCGACAGCGGCTTTACGTGGATCGGCTTCAGCAGCAGGTGCCTCAGCCGGTTGCTCCGGCGCAGACGCCTTTTTAGCTTTAGCGCGTGCAATCGCCGCTTCCACCGCGGCTTTACGCGGGTCGCCTGACTGGCGGCTCAGTGCCTGAGTTTCAGCCTGTTTTTCTGCTTGCTGAGCCAGTGCCTGCGCATGACGTGCTTCGCGCTCGGCAGCCTCCTGCTCTGGGGTTTTGGCCTGACGCGCTTTCACACGTTCCACTGCCGCATCGAGTTCACCCTGGTCAGTGCGGGCAACGCGCTGTTTGGCTTGCTCATGACGGGCTTCGCGTGCCAGTTTTTCACGCTCTAAACGCGCCTGACGGGCTTCAAAACGGGCTTTGGCTTCGGCAGTGCGTTTCGCCTCCAGGTCAATGGCACGCAGTTCGGCCTTCTCCTGGCGATAATATTGCACTAATGGAATATTGCTCGGGCAGACATACGCGCAGGCACCGCACTCGATGCAGTCATCAATATTATGCGCGCGTGCTTTATCGTGATCGCCGCCCTGGCTATACCAGAACAGCTGCTGCGGTAACAATTTGGCTGGGCACGCATCGGCACACGCGCTGCAACGAATACAGGACTGCTCTTCTTCGTTATTGCCCATCTCACTGGCAGAGGGGGCCAGAATACAGTTCGAAATCTTCATCAACGGAACATTCAGCGATGGTAAGGTAAAGCCCATTAACGGGCCGCCCATTATTACCATCTGGCGCGCGCTGGGGGTGAAACCGACATGATGCAGCAGATGGCTGACGGGCGTGCCTAAACGACCCCAGACGTTACGCGGCTGGGCAATCGCTTCACCGGTCAGCGTCACAACACGCTCGGTGATCGGCTCGCCATCAACAATGGCGCGTTTGACCGCCCAGGCGGTACCGACGTTTTGCATCAGCACGCCGATATCCGTGGAGCGCCCGCCGTGTGGCACTTCCCGGCCGGTAAGAATCTGCGTCAACTGCTTGGCACCGCCAGAAGGGTATTTGGTTGGGATCACGCGCAGTTGCAACTCGCGATCGCCACCCAACGCCTGCTTCAGTGCAGCAATGGCTTCAGGTTTATTATCTTCAATGCCAATTAACACCCGCTCTGCCTGTAAAACCCAGGCGAGAATACGACAACCTTCCAGCACTTCCGCTGCGCAATCCTGCATTAAGCGGTCATCCGCGGTGATGTAGGGTTCGCACTCGGCTGCGTTGATAATCAGCGTCTTCACACCACGCAGACCACCACGCAATTTAGTCGCCGTAGGGAAACCCGCGCCGCCTAAACCCGCGATACCCGCATCATGGATGCGCTTCACCACCTCTTCACGCGGCAGGGCGCGGAAGTCAGGTTGCGGATCGAGCGTAGTCCAGCGATCTTCGCCATCGGCGCGCAGGAAGATACACAGTTCCGAAAGACCCGAAGGGTGCGCGGTCATATGGGGCGCAATAGCTTCGATGGTGCCGGAGGTGGGAGCATGCACCGGCAACATCCGCCCACCGCCGAAGGTCAGCGGCTGGCCACGCAGCACGTGATCGCCCGGAGAGACACAAATCTCGCCTTCATGGCCAATGTGCTGCTTGAGCGGAATGATAAATTGTTCAGGCAGCGGCAGCTGACTCAGCGGCGTACCGTTTGACTGCGTCTTCATTTCCGGCGGATGAATACCGCCCTGAAAATCCCACAGTTTCTCTTTGCGGAACAGGTTTAACAAATTAAGCATGAGTTTCTACCGGAATCACCCGTACAGGAATGGTGTCGAGATTCCACTTCCAGTTGGCCGTGGTAGTGGCAACCGGACGCATCTCAATGCAGTCGGTCGGGCAGGGGGCAACGCACAGATCGCATCCGGTGCAAACGTCGCTCAACACGGTGTGCATGGCGCGCGTGGCGCCGACAATCGCATCAACCGGGCAAGCCTGAATACATTTGGTACAGCCGATGCAGTTGGCTTCATCAATCCACGCCACGGTGCGGATCGGCTCCTGCACCTCTTCGCCACCATCCAGCGGTTGCGGTTCGACGTTGAGCAGCGCAGCCAGTTTAAGCATGGTTTGCTCGCCGCCTGGCGCACACTTGTTGATGGCTTCACCGTTGTTGCCGACGGCGTCTGCATACGGACGACAGCCCGGATAACCGCACTGGCCACACTGGCTTTGCGGCAGAATACTGTCGATCTGTTCTACGATCGGATCTTCTTCCACTTCAAATCGACGCGAGGCATAGCCAAGCAGGGCACCGAATACCAGGCCCAACGCAGCTAATGCCACAATAGCAATCCAAATCGCGGTCATTAGAATTTCACCAGACCGGTAAAGCCCATAAAGGCTAAGGCCATCAAGCCTGCGGTGATCAGCGCAATAGAGTTGCCTTTGAATGGCGCGGGCACGTTGGCCAGCACCAGACGTTCACGCATACCGGCGAACAGCACCATCACCAGCGAGAAGCCCAGTGAGGCGCTAAAGCCATAGATCGCCGCCTGCAGGAAGGTATGGTTGAGATTAACGCTCAACAATGGCACGCCTAATACCGCGCAGTTGGTGGTGATCAGTGGCAGGAAGATGCCCAGCAAGCGGTACAGTGACGGGCTGGTTTTGCGCACCACCATTTCGGTGAACTGAACGACAACCGCGATCACCAGGATATAGGCCAGGGTGCGCAGGTAAACCAGGTCAAGCGGGACCAGGATCAGGTGGTTCACCAGCCAGGCGCAGATCGCCGCCAGGGTGATCACGAAAGTGGTGGCAAGTCCCATGCCAATGGCCGTTTCCAGTTTTTTTGACACGCCCATAAACGGGCATAGGCCGAGGAATTTGACCAACACGAAGTTGTTCACCAGCACGGTGCCAATAAAGAGAAGTAAGTAATCGGTCATTTTTTAACCTGGGAAGCCGAAAGGCGACTATTATCCGGAATTGAGAGGTGCATCTCAACCTCTACACAAAAAGTGCGGCAGTTGAGAGCACTCAGAATTAAATTCCTGACGAAACTCGCACCATTATGGCTGGATAAACGTCTGTTTCACGCGCTGTGAGCGCTTGAGATAGGGAACAAACACCGCGGCGGCCAGCAACGACAGCAGCAGGGTCTGAATCGCTTTGCCATCGGGCACTGGGGTAAAGGCAAAGGTTTTGAGTGCTAACAACACCGTCAGCAGCAGCCAGAGAATGTAATGACGCGGTAAGCGGCGCGAACGTTTACAAAAAATCCAGCACACCCAAATACTGTAAACCCACACCAGCCCAGCCGTGAGCAGGGAAATCGACCATTGGGTCAATAGCAGACCACCGTGAGAAAACAGGGTTTCACGTAATTCGGTGTTGAACAGTGGGCTGAGATACATCGCCACCACCAGGGCACTGGTCAACATGGTCATTATCAGCCAAGCCAGCGGCAGTAATAGCCAACCAGCGATGCGCGGCGGGTTCACCGGTTCGGTCATCTTGCAGATCCTGTAACGAATAAGAGAAGGCGTATTATGTCCAAACGGGGCACGCCCGACATGGACAACGCAATAGTGCAGAAAAAGGCAGGAAAATCCAATTACATTACATAGCGCCAGACAGATTTTGGCACGCAGCCTAAATCGAAGAGGCGGCCGCCGGAAACAAGTTCAGCACGGCGATGGTCGGCGGCACGATACATATTGATGATGTCATTATCATCGGTCAGCGAATAATTGAGATGGTCATAGAGCTTTTCCAGACTATCGAGATTATTCACTTTACGGAATTTCAGCAGGTAATCGAGCGCAGTCATGATTGCCATTTAAAAAAATAAAGTACTGGGAAGTGCCCAAGTATAGGGAGCACACGGCCAGAGTCCATATGTCAGCGTTAAAAAAATTCAAAAATCAGACAAGGCGAGCTAATTTGTTTATCAAAAGGCATTTTTTCTCCCTTTCTTGTTTTTTTACGCCCATTTCTTACTGTATCTAAGGCAAATTGCCCCTTGATATTCGGGGGGCGTGAAAAAATTTCACACCCTCAAAATCTCGTCTCTTTCTGCCTGTTTTAGCCCGTTAAATGGCTTATTTCTTTATCAGGCTACGCATAATTAGCTGATTTATTACCAGTTGGTTTGCAAGTTAATGCACGGCTCTTGAAACCACCGATCACATAGTGTGCGAATAGTCACAATTCTGATCATTGCTCACGTCTACAGCGCATAACCATTCTTTACGTAGCAGCTGTAATCGCTTCCAGTTGTTGTGCACATAACCGATTCTGTTTATTACCTTTATTTAACAGCAGTTGAAATAAATCACAGGTGAAATGTCCATAAAGCTGGTACGACTTCTGACGGGGCTAATTCCGTAACTCCTTTAATTCATTCTAATTTGTGAGGCATGTCGCGCTTGTTTATTTCCTTTTGCGCCAGGCTTAATCCGCGTTTTGTACCCCTACAGCACACTCCCTTCAGAGGAATGAAATTATGTGGAAACGTTTACTCTTGACCGCCATGGTGAGTTCAGCACTCAGCGCATCTGTACTGGCTGCAGATATGACGGTGGGCTTCTCACAGGTTGGCTCGGAATCTGGCTGGCGTTCAGCAGAAACCAACGTGGCGAAAAGTGAAGCGCAAAAGCGCGGTATCACTTTGAAAATCGCCGATGGTCAACAGAAGCAGGAAAACCAAATCAAAGCGGTGCGTTCATTCATTGCACAGGGTGTTGATGCGATCTTTATCGCGCCGGTGGTGCAAACGGGCTGGGAACCGGTATTGGAAGAAGCGAAAGACGCGAAGATTCCGGTGTTCCTGTTAGACCGCGCCATCGTGGTGAAAGACAAGTCACTTTATATGGCCGTGGTGACGGCGGATAACGTGCTGGAAGGCAAGTTGATTGGTGACTGGCTGGTTAAAACGGTGGGTGATAAGCAGTGTAACGTGGTTGAGTTGCAGGGCACGGTGGGTGCCAGCGTCGCGATCGATCGTAAGAAAGGCTTTGCGGAGGCCATCGCGGGCCACAATAACATTAAGGTGATCCGCTCTCAGTCTGGCGACTTTACCCGCAGTAAGGGTAAAGAAGTCATGGAGAGCTTCATCAAGGCGGAGAACAACGGCAAGAACATTTGCATGGTTTACGCCCACAACGATGACATGGCAATCGGCGCGATTCAGGCGATCAAAGAAGCTGGCCTGAAACCCGGCAAGGATATCCTGACCGGTTCAATCGATGGCGTGCCAGATATCTACAAAGCGATGCTGGCAGGAGAAGCCAATGCCAACGTTGAATTGACGCCAAATATGGCCGGTCCGGCCTTTGACGCGCTGGAGAAATTCAAGAAAGACGGCACCTTGCCGCCAAAAATCATCAAGACCGAATCGAAACTGTATCTGCCAGATTCTGCGCAGGCCCAGCTCGATACCAAAAAAGGCATGGGTTACTGATCCCCGCAGCCGCCCTTCGGGGCGGTTTTTCATGACGTAAGGCGAGGTAGAACCTGATGAGCACCTCCGATGAATCCGCACTCCTGACGCTGCAAGGCATCAGCAAAGGTTTTCCCGGTGTTAAAGCGCTGGATAATGTTTCGTTCAGTATTCGCAAAGGCGAGATCATGGCGCTGCTGGGTGAAAACGGTGCGGGAAAATCCACACTGATTAAAGTATTGACCGGTGTTTACACCCGTGATGCTGGCACCATTACACTGAATGGCAAAACCATTTCCCCGCACAACACGGCCGAAGCTCAGCAGATGGGCATTGGCACCGTGTATCAAGAAGTGAACCTGCTGCCGAACATGTCGGTGGCAGACAATCTCTATATTGGCCGTGAGCCACGCCGATTCGGCATGATTGATCGCAAGCGAATGGTGCGCGATGCCGATGCACTGATGCGTAATTACGGCTTTGCACTGGATGTGACACGTCCGCTGGGGCATTACTCGGTGGCGATGCAGCAAATTATTGCGATTTGTCGCGCGGTGGATCTGTCGGCACAGGTGTTGATTCTCGATGAACCTACCGCCAGCCTCGATGCCAGTGAAGTGGAGATGCTTTTTACTCTGATGGCGCAGTTAAGAGCCAAAGGGATGAGCCTGATTTTTGTTACGCACTTTTTAGACCAGGTGTATCGCATTACCGACCGTATCACGGTGCTGCGCAATGGTCAGTTTATCGCGACGCGCGAGACGGCATCGCTGCCGCAAATTGATCTGATCAAACTGATGCTGGGCCGCGAACTGCTGGAAACCGCATTGCAGCGACAGGGCAGTACTCTGCGCAGCAATCAACCGGTGGTGGAATTTGAAGATTACGGCAAGAAGGGCACCATCGAGCCGTTTAACTTGCAGGTTCGACCGGGTGAAGTGGTCGGTTTGGCCGGATTACTCGGTTCGGGTCGAACTGAAACCGCTGAAGTGCTGTTCGGTATTCGTCGTGCCGATCGCGGTACGGCAAAAATCAAAGGGAAAGTGCAGCACATTCGCACCCCGGCGAAAGCTTCGCATCTTGGCATGGGCTTTTGCCCGGAAGATCGCAAAACCGACGGCATTATCGGTGCGGCCAGCGTGCGCGAGAATATCATTCTGGCGTTGCAGGCTCAGCGCGGCTGGCTGCGACCGATCAAGCGCCGTGAACAACAGGCGATAGCCGAACGTTTTATTAAAAGTCTCGGTATCCGCACGCCGCACCCCGATCAGCCGGTAGAGCTGCTGTCGGGGGGGAATCAGCAGAAGGTGTTGCTGTCACGCTGGCTGGTGACCAAGCCACAATTTTTGATCCTCGACGAACCTACACGCGGTATCGATGTGGGAGCGCACGCCGAGATTATTCGCTTAATTGAATCCCTGTGCGCCGATGGACTGGCGCTGTTAGTTATTTCCTCTGAACTGGAAGAACTGGTGGGCTACGCCGATCGTGTGTTGATCATGCGCGATCTGAAGCAAGTGGCCGAAATCCCGCTGGAGCAGCTGTCGGTGGCGTCGATCGTTAATGCCATCGCTGACGGAGGAGCACAACATGCTTGAATCGCCTATGACACAGCCTAAACCCGAACGGCGTAAGCCGAAATTGCCGCCTGGCATGCCACAGATTGCCGCACTGATTTTGGTGCTGCTGGTGGATAGCCTGGTGGCGAACAATTTTTTTGCCATCCATGTGCAGGAGGGCCGTTTATTCGGTAGTCCGATCGATATCCTCAATCGCGCGGCACCGGTTGCGCTTTTGGCCATTGGTATGACGTTGGTGATCGCGACTGGCGGCATCGATTTGTCAGTCGGCGCGGTGATGGCGATTGCCGGCGCAACCGCCGCCACGCTGACCGTAGCAGGACACAGCCTGGGCTTTATTATCCTTGCTACGCTGGGTACTGGGCTGGCCTGCGGTTTGTGGAATGGGGTTTTGGTGGCGCTGCTGAAGATTCAACCCTTTGTCGCCACGTTGATTTTGATGGTGGCGGGGCGGGGTATAGCGCAGCTGATTACCCAAGGGCAAATTGTGACCTTTAACAGTGATAGCCTGGGCTGGTTTGGTAGCGGTTCGCTGTGGCTGATGCCGGTACCGGTATGGATTACCTTGCTGGTGGCATTGCTGGTGTGGTTGCTGACGCGCAAAACCGCACTTGGCCTGTTTATTGAAGCGGTGGGGATTAACTTACGCGCTGCGCGCAATGCAGGGGTGACCGGCTGGCTGGTGGTGATGTCAACCTATGCGATTAGCGGCGTGTGTGCCGCCGTGGCGGGGTTGATTGTGGCGGCAGATATTCGCGGCGCAGATGCCAATAACGCCGGTCTGTGGCTGGAGTTGGATGCCATTCTGGCAGTGGTGATTGGCGGCGCATCGCTGATGGGTGGGCGCTTTAATCTGGTTTTGTCGTTGATTGGTGCGTTGATTATTCAGTCGATGAATACCGGTATTTTGCTGTCAGGTTTCCCGCCTGAATTGAATCAGGTGGTGAAAGCCGTGGTGGTGATGTGCGTGCTGTTGCTGCAATCACCGCGCTTTATCGCGATGCTGAAAGGGAGACGTCCAAAATGATCAAGCGCCATCTGCCTTTGATGATTACGCTGCTGGTGTTTGTCGCCGGTTATTTGTTTTGTCTGAGTCAGTTTCCTGGCTTTGCCTCGACGCGCGTGATTTGCAATATCCTGACCGATAATGCGTTTTTGGGCATTATCGCAGTGGGGATGACCTTTGTGATTTTGTCCGGCGGGATTGATTTGTCAGTGGGTGCCGTTATCGCCTTTAGCGGGGTGTTTCTGGCGCGGATTATTGGCGATTACCATGTCGATCCGGTTCTGGCGTTCGCCATTGTGTTAGCGATGGGCGCACTGTTTGGCGCCATGATGGGGTGGCTGATTGATGCCCTGAAGATCCCGGCTTTTATTATTACCCTGGCCGGGATGTTTTTCCTGCGCGGCTGTAGTTATTTGGTGTCGGAGAACTCGATTCCTATCGATCATCCGCTGTATACCACGTTGTCGAGTCTGGCGTGGAAGATCCCCGGCGGTGGAAGGCTGAGCCTGTTGGCGGTGATTATGCTGGTGGTCGTGGTGGGGGGAATTATCCTCGCGCATCGTACCCGGTTTGGTAATCAGGTTTATGCCATCGGCGGTAATTTGACGTCTGCACAGTTGATGGGGGTGTCCACCCGAGCGACCACCATTAAGATCTATATGCTTTCGACGACACTGGCGACTTTAGCGGGGATTGTGTTTTCAATTTATACCTCCGCAGGTTATGCGCTGGCGGGTTTGGGCGTGGAGTTGGATGCGATTGCTTCAGTGGTGATCGGCGGTACGCTTCTTTCGGGCGGTGTCGGTACGGTGCTCGGCACGCTGTTTGGGGTGTTGATTCAGGGGTTGATTCAGACCTGGATTAACTTCGACGGGACGCTGAGTTCGTGGTGGACGAAGATTGCCATCGGTATTCTGCTGTTTGCCTTTATCGCGTTGCAGCGTTTGCTGACCGTGATGTGGGATCGCCAGAAGAATGCACCGGTTAAACGCCTGACGTCGTGAGTGTATGGCCTCGTAGGGTGTGCATTTATGCGCACTTGTTGCTGGGTTTGGCTGGGGTTGCTGCGGGTATCGTGCCCGGCCCCATAAAGGCCAGCCCGATCGCAAAGGAATCTCGCATCCATGCAGATCGGCCGCCGCATCCCGGCGGCGGACGCTTTGCTCTTCGGGCTGGCCTTC